>NZ_JBEXPH010000002.1:0-177764 GCF_040611955.1 Streptomyces sp. NPDC006510
GACGCGACAGCCGGGCCACCAGCATTCCCACGACCAACCCGCAACAGCGAAACGGCCCGACGGAAGAACCGACGGACCGTCATGCAAGATCGAGGTTAAGGTCGCCAAGGTCCGGGAAACTGAGTCGATCAACGTGGCCGGTCGGGTTAAGAAGGCGGGAGGCGACGCCAAGTACGTAATCTTGGAAACCGTGGTTTTCAACGACTCCAAGGCCAGCATGGACCTCACCTGCTCGCTGCCCATCGTGAATAGCCTGCTCGACGAGCAAGAGCGACGCTACGACACCATCGATGACCTATACGAAGTAGCAGGCAATCCCGAGTGCAACGAGCAGCTTCAGCCGGGCTTCAAGGATGAGATGCTGTTTGTCTACCGGGTCCCGAAAGACGCGAAGATCATCGCCTGGGAGTTCTCCGAGTACGACCTCACTTCGAATCGGGAACCGTCGACCATCACACTAGACAGCGCCTGAGGCTTCAGAGGCTGGGGGCGACATGGGAGCCTGTACGGACATCGAGCACAACCAGTGCTTGTCCCCGCCCTGGCTGGGCCCTGGCATCCCTGCCGTGCGAGGGTGGCCGCTCCTCCGACCGCATGAACGATTGTGGTAGTTGCGGCGTCACTGTACGTTGCCGCGCACGGATTGATTTGGCTCGGAGGGGGCGGAATGCCTGAGTACGGCCGCGCGGACAACGAGTGGGACATACTGGTGAAGGCTGGGCGGGATTTTCTTGTCGAGCGCGCGAAGCTCGGCAGGCTCACCTCATACACAGAGCTCAGCGTCACTGTGGCCCGGCGAACCGGCTGCCGTGCCTTCGACTTCGAGCGTGCTGATGAGCGGGCGGCCATGGGGGAACTGCTGGGACGGATCGTGGTCCAAGATCAGGAGATCGCCCCCTCCGACCCTCCTGTCATGCTCTCGGCACTGGTGAATTATTTGGGTGCCAACGACGCTGGACCCGGTTTCTATCAGTTGGCCAAAGACCTGCAGCTTCTGCCCATGAGTGCGTCCTCGGACGAGAAGTTCGAGTTCTGGATCAAGCAGGTAAAACGGCTCTACGAACGCCATGGGGCCAGGCCGGCCGTGGCCTGAGCAGTCCGGGCCATTGCAACGCGTGCTCAGCAGAGCGCTAACGGTCGATCGCAGGCCCAGCAGCTGCTTTCGGACGAAGAGGACAGCGCCGACCCGCGTGTCAGCGCCGGCGCCGGTTCGCTTCGGCTTCGAGGAATGCCCAGCTTCGAAACGTGCTGATGGCACTGTTCGACGAATACGAATCGGTTCGGCAACTCGGTACGCCACGAATCGTCCGGGCACCCCCGCGCCCGTACCACCCGATGACGTCGCGTGATACGGGCGCGGACGCCGCCGTCAGGCGTCGGCACCACCGAAGCGCTCGCGGTAGGACTCCAGTTCCTCCCCGGTGATCTTCGCGAAGAGAACCGGCGGCACGGTGAAGGCCGTACCGGCCGGGACGGCGTCCAGGGACTTGGCCTGCTCGGCGGTCACCCAGGTCGCGGTGTCGGCTTCCAAGGCGAAGGCATCGCGCATTGCGGCAGCCGAGGCGGGGATGAACGGCTCGGAGACGATCGCGTAGAGGTGGATGAGATTCATCGCCGTACGCAGGGTCAGGGCCGCACCCTCCGGGTCGGTCTTGATCTCCAGCCAGGGGGCCTTCTCCTCCAGGTAGGAGTTGCCCGCCGACCACAGGGCGCGCAGCGCGGCCCCGGCCTTGCGGTACTGGAGGGCCTCCATGTACTCCTCGTACTCGGCCAGCAGCCGCGCGATCTCGTCCCCCAGCCGCGCCTCCACCTCGCCGGCCGCGTTGCCCGCAGGAACGTCGTCCCCGAAGCGCTTGCGGGAGAAGGACAGCACGCGGTTGACGAAGTTGCCGAGAGTGTCGGCCAGGTCCTTGTTGACCGTGGCGGCGAAGTGCTCCCAGGTAAAGGAGGAATCGTCGGACTCGGGGGCGTTGGCGATCAGGAAGTAGCGCCAGTAGTCGGCCGGCAACGTCTCCAGTGCAGCGTCGGTGAAGATGCCCCGCTTCTGGGAGGTGGAGAACTTACCGCCGTAGTACGTCAGCCAGTTGAAGCCCTTGACGACGTCGACCTTCTTCCACGGCTCGCGCACACCGAGCTCCGTGGCCGGGAACATCACCGTGTGGAACGGGACGTTGTCCTTGGCCATGAACTGGGTGTAGCGCACGGTGTCGTCGGCCTCGTACCACCACGACTTCCAGTCGCGGGTCTCACCGTCCGGGGCGGCGTCCGACCATTCCTTCGTCGCACCGATGTACTCGATCGGGGCGTCGAACCAGACGTAGAAGACCTTGCCCTCGGCCGCCAGCTCCGGCCAGGTGTCAGCCGGGACCGGCACACCCCAGTCCAGATCCCGGGTGATGGCCCGGTCGTGCAGGCCCTCGGTCAACCACTTGCGGGCGATCGAGGACGACAACTGCGGCCACTGCCCATCGTGTAGCGCCACCCACGCCTCGACCTCGTGCTGGAGCTTCGACTGGAGCAGGAACAGGTGCTTGGTCTCACGGACCTCCAGCTCGGTGGAGCCGCTGATCGCCGAACGGGGGTTCAGCAGGTCGGTCGGGTCGAGCACGCGGGTGCAGTTCTCGCACTGGTCGCCGCGGGCCTTGTCGTAACCGCAGTGCGGGCAGGTGCCCTCGACGTACCGGTCGGGGAGGAATCGGCCGTCGACGGGCGAGTAGACCTGGCGGATCGCCCGTTCCTCGATGAAGCCGTTCTCGTGGAGCTGGCGCGCGAAGTGCTGCGTGATCTCGACGTTCTGCTGCGAGGAACTGCGTCCGAAGTAGTCGAAGGCGAGCTGGAAGCCGTCGTAGACGGCCTTCTGGTCGTCGTGGGCCTGCGCGCAGAACTCGGCCACCGACAGCCCGGCCGCCTTGGCCGCCAGCTCGGCCGGCGTCCCGTGCTCGTCGGTCGCGCAGATGTAGAGGACGTCGTGACCACGCTGGCGGAGGTACCGGGAGTACACATCCGCCGGAAGCATCGACCCGACCATGTTGCCCAGGTGCTTGATCCCGTTGATGTAGGGAAGCGCGCTGGTTACCAGGTGTCGAGCCATCCTTGGATGCTCCATTTCGTACGTACGGCGCCGGTGACGGTGCCACGGCGGGCCAAGACGGGAGGGTGCGGTGGGCGCGACCTTCAGGTCGCTCAACCGTGTCACGCGTCGTGACGGTCGGGTCTGCAAGCCGCCGCAATCGTATGGCACCCCGGCGCCACCCCGGCGAGCCTTTATCCCTTGGCCGAGCGCTCGCGGAAACGCGCTCGGCCGTCCGAGACAGGCGGCCAAGCGAGTCTCGGACGGCCGAGGCGGTCCTCATATTAGGGGCCGTATCGCGGTGGTTGCGCGCTCCCTGTGCCCTCCAAGGTGGAAAAGGTGATTCACATGATCTGATCACCCATTGCCAGCAGGCCCGGGCTTGGCCACGTCCCGTGCTACGGGCGTACTCGCAGGAGGGCATCGAGCACGCGTACGGGCGAGGTGGGGCACATCGCCAGCCGGGCATCGAGGGCCGTCTCCCACTGCTCTGTCATCCCGGCCATGAGGCGCTTACGCATGCCAGGGGTGACGTGGGCGTAGCGCGCCGATACGGAACCGTCGATGTGGCCCATACGCTGGTCCATGAGGACCTTCTCGGTACCGAGGTCTTCCATCACGGTTCGATGGGTGTGGCGCAGGCCGTGGGGTGTGAGGCCCTTCGCGATCGGGAGCCAGCAGGCATCGGCCCGGTTGCCGGCACCGCGCCCCCGTACTGGGACGCCGGGCCACGGCTCGCCGAGCAGAGGAACGGGGCGCGCCTCCTGCGGGGCCTTCTTCGGGTACCAGCCTGACACCGCCGGGGTGAACAGCCAGGTCCCGAAGCCGTTCCTGCGCCAGTGAGCCGCATGTTCCGCCACGGCTCCGCCACGCACGAACCCGAGGTCGCTGACGGCCCTCTCCACCCGTATTCGGGTCACCTCAGCGACGCGATCAGGGTGGTTGAGGACATTGGACACCGTCCCCGTGGAGACCTCGGCCCGGCGTGCGACGTCGACGATTTTCGCGCCCTGGTGCCCTCCGGTACGAGCCGCGCCTTGGCCACGGAAGACGTAGGTCCTGCTGTGGCAGGTGCAGGGCGTCGGCTTCGTGCGGGCGACGTGGTTGGCGACCAGGGCGGACAGCCAGTCCATCGAGTCGATGGTGCGATAGCTGTCGTCCTTGGGCGGGCAGCGCACCATCTCGCCCGAGTCCAGCTCGTAGAGCTGCCACTCGACACGGACGGAGCCAGAGCGAACGAACTCGGTCTCCAGCCCGACGATTTCGCCCCAGCGCATGCCGGTGTACCCCTTGAGGACCACGGCGACGAACTCGTCATCGCGGCCGGACAGCAGGGCTGCCCGTTCGGCGGTCAACAGGATGCCAAGCGGATCGGTGACGACCTTCTCCGGGCCTCGGTCACGGGAGCGGCCCGCGCGCTTGCCCCGCCCCCGCCGCCTGGTCGCCGGGTTCGACGTGATCAGCCCTTCATCGATCGCGTCCTCGAAGATCAGGTGGAAGGTGGAACGCCAGGTCTTGACGCTGGAGGCCGCGTACAGGGACCTTTCCTTCTTCTCCCACCGGTCGACGTCCGAGCGCAAGATGCCGGCGAGCGCATGGTCCTCGAAGTCGGGGAGGAGGTGCTCCTCGATGTGGCGCTTGTAGTTCTGCATGGTCGAGGCGGCCAGATCCTGGGCCTCGTACCAGCGGCTCGCGTACTCGCCGAACGTCTCCTGCCCCAGGGCGGGGTCGCGCCAGTCGCCGCGTCGGTACTTGTTCTCGGCCTCGCCCGCCGAGCGCTGGGCCTCGCCCTTGGTGGCGAACTTGATGACCTTGCCATGCTCGTCGACGACTGTGAGGTGCTTGCCAGGAGCAGTCTTGTATCGGGCACGCCAGTAGCTTCCGCGCTTCTCCGCGAAACCCAAGTACGTTTCCTTCCTCTTCGGTGCGGCGTTCTACGCGACGGTGTCGAATGCGGCTCGGTCGAATCGGCGCGGCTGCCTGGCGCGCAGGCGGCCGGAGGGTGCACCCGACTCGGGGGCGCTGGAACGTCGGGCAGGTACCGCAGGCAGGGCACCGGGGGACGGCGGCCGCGCAGCGACGATCGGTCGCTCCTCGTGAAGGCGGATGATCTCGGCGAGATGGGCGGCGGTGAAGCGGTAGGCACGGCCCACGCGAGCAAAGGGGATCTGGCGACGGCGGGCGCGGTCCTTGACCCACCAGGCAGAGCAGCCGAGTACGGCGGCGACCTCGTCGGGGCGGTAGAGGCGGGTCGGCGCGACCTCGACACCTGGCTGCTCAGCCACGCGGGATCGCCTCCTTCACGGTCCAGCGGCGGAAGGGCGACAAGGCAGGGGGAATGGCCTCTTGGTGCAAGGGAGTTCCTTTTCTGGCGCGGGGGTGTGACTCGTGACGCGCCGGTTGATCACTTGGTACGGGCGAGGTGATGTAAGCGGACGCTGCCGGGTGTTGGCCCACCCGGAAAGCGTTGCGAGCGCTCCGCTAACTCGTCTCGGCGAGCAGCGTGAGCGGCGAGACGTCGAGGGCGGCCGCGATGGCGACGAGGTCGTCCGCGTCGCAGCGGCGCTGCCGGCATTCGATGCGGGACAACATCGTGATGGTCATGGGGCGGCCGAGCGCGGTCATCCGTTCGGCCAGCTGGCGCTGAGCGAATCCACGCGTTGCGCGGGAACGGGTAATGGCGCGGGCGGTCAGCACACCGGCCGGACCAATTCCCAGAGGGATTTCAGGCATGCGTCTGTTGTAGCTCTGCATTGCCGGTTTGGGTAACCGGCGATCTGCTGCTATGTTCCACGTCTTTTTTGTCAGATCTGGTCCTCTGGCTCCCGAGAGCGGCGCAACATAGCCCGGAATCCGCCGTTGACCAAATCCCTATGCCCATCCGGAAGGCGCGCCGCCTTCACCTGCCCTGACGTGGGTTGTTGCATCACCCGGTCGTATCAGCCAGCTCGCCAACGCCGGCTGGCCGCGATTTGCCAGTCGCCCCTTTTGTGCCACTTCTAGGTCAACCGCCAATTCGGGTCTACCGTTATAAAGAGGCCGTGCACGACGCGTTCACCGAGAGCTGTTTACTTTCTCGTCGGAATGCTGGACTTGTGCGGGGAGGGTGTGGCTGTCTTAGCCATGCGCCCGAAACCCTTACGGCTCCGAGCACATGAAAAACCCCCGGCGGGCCAACGCCGGGGGCCAGGGAGTCCCCTACCGATATCGCCCGTACCTGAACGATCAAGACGGTGGCGGTCACAACGCCACCGGGTGAGGAACCGTCTATGCCCCAACAAGCTACAGCCCTCGCGGCCGTAGTCGCATCCTCGTCGCCGAACTCTTCTGCTCTGCCCACGAAGGCGGGGCGATAGGCATGGCGCGGATACGCACCATCAAGCCGGAAGCCTTCATCTCCGAGTCGCTCGCCGCAGTGAGTGTCCACGCAGAGCGGACCTTCTTCGGCCTCCTCACCCAGGCAGACGACCACGGCCGCTTCCGAGACCAGGCCGCCGTCATCGCCGGCGCCCTGTGGTCCCTGCGCCCCGAACACGGCCCGCTGGAAGTCGAGGACGACCTCACGCAGCTCGACGGCGCCGGTCTGATCTGCCGGTACGAGGGCGACGACGGTAAGCGATACCTGCACATCGTCACCTGGGCTCGCCACCAGAAGATCAACCGGCCCAGCGGCAGCCGCTGCCCGGCCTGCCCGCGACACCAGGGCGGCCGATCGGCCGAGCCGGCCTCGCCTGTTCACGGTGTCCTCCGTGAACAGGCCGTGAGCCCTCACGGTGGAGGACCTGAGTGGTCCCGCGAATGCAGCGCGCCCTCCGTGAACCGGGAAGTCGCAGGTCAGGGCAATCTCAGTGAGCCCTCACCACAACGCCGGGAGACTGCAGTGAGGACTCAGGGTCCGGATCTAGGACCTAGGATCCTGGATCTAGGATCACCTCCGGTGGGGAGCGCCAGCGCCCCCGCGCCACCCACCGTCTCGGGGTCGATCTCGGCCAAGGACCTGGTCAGCGAGTACGTCGCCTCCTGCGAACACCGCCCGCCCAGCGACGTGCTGGGCCGCCTCGGCAAGATGGCCGGCAAACTGCTCGGCGAGGGCATCTCTCCCGACCATATCCGCGCCGGGATGATCCGCATGCGTGCCAAGGGCCTGTCCGTGAGCCTGCTGCCGAGCCTGGTCAACGAGGCCATGAACGCCCCTCATGCAGCTGCCGCCCCGCACCGAGCATGGACCAACCCGGCACCCGCTGACATCGAGGCGGCCTACGGAGGCCAGCTGTGACCACAGCCGCCACCAGCAATGAACCGCAGCGCATCAGCTCCCTGGCGGCCCGCCTCGGCACGATCCTCGCCGACCGGGGCATCGACGCAACCGCCGCACCCGCCGAGGCTCCTTCGGAGCGGGTGACCGCACTGAAACTGGCCGAGGCCCGCATCCCGCCCCGCTACCGCCACGCCCTCGCCTGCCACCAGCAGGTTGCCGCCTGGGCCGACGAGGTGGCCCTCGCCGCGCGGCCCGGCCCGAGCGGCACCCGGGGCATCGCGCTCGGACCGTCCCTGCTGATCGCCGGGCCTACCGGCACCGGCAAGACGCACCAGGCATACGGCGCGGTGCGGTCGCTGCTGACCGCCGGGGTGCGACTGCGGTGGGAGGCAGCCACCACGGCCGACCTGTATGCCCGCTTGCGCCCACGCGCCGGCCACGACGCCGAGCGAGACCTCGCCACTCTCAGCAGCTGCCCGCTGCTGATCCTGGACGACCTCGGCGCGGCCAAGCAGTCGGAGTGGACCGAGGAGATCACGTACCGGCTGATCAACCGCCGCTACACCGACCTGCTCCCCACGCTCATCACGACCAATCTGCCGACCGCCGCGCTGCGCGACGCCGTCGGCGACCGCGTCGCCTCCCGTCTCGCAGAGATGACCACGACCGTCGTCCTCACCGGCGCAGACCGCCGACGCCGGCCCAGCGCCTGACCGCACGGCGCCGACCCACCTCACCCCTTGCCCACGCCGCCCGCCCCACCCACGCCTGCTCAAACGGCGCGGCGGCCTCTCTGGAGACCCCTGTATGACGCAACTCGCCCTGCCCACGCTCGGGCACTGGACCTCGACGTCTCTCGCGCTTACCGCCCTCCTGAGCGCTTGCACGATGCTGCTGGTCGGCTTGCTGATCTACCGACGCACTACCCGAAACCGCAGCAAGCACCAGCCCGGAACGCCCGCAATCAGGGTTGCCGCACTGGCCGCAGTCGGCTGTACCGCCTACAGCGCCGACACCAGCTGGCGGTTCGCCGCCGACTACCTGGACATGAGCGGCACCACCGAGCGCATCGCGATGTTCGCCGCCGCCGAACTCGCCATCTTCGCCACGGCGCTGCTCGCGCGACAGAACCTGCACGGTCCCAAGCAGGCACCCGGCCTGCCCGGCACCCTGACCTGGGTGATCACCGCTGTGCAGGTGATCCCCGCGTACGCCGAGTCAGGCGTGGTCGGCGGCACAGTGCGAGCCTTCATAGGCCCGGTCATGGCCGCGCTGCTCTGGCATCAGGCCATGGGCATCGAACTGCGCATCCGCACACCCGAGGCCGCTTCCCATAGCGTGCTCGCCCGGGTCGGGCGCGAAGTACGCGAACGCCTTCTCTCCCGCCTTGGCATCGCTGCACGCGATCGTGATGCCGCGCAGATCACCCGCGACCGGGCCACCCGCAAAGCCGTCGCCCTGGCCGCCCAGCTTGCGGAGCGAACCCAGAAGCAACGCACCGGCTGGCGAGGTCGACGCACTTCACGACAGTTGTCACAGGCCATCGCCCAAGCCTCGGTGGGCATCGACCAGCGCCAGCGCGAAGTGCTGCTGCAACAGCTCGCCGTCCGCCGTCACGCGACAGCGCTGGCCACGATCGAACTGGCATCGCCTTGGACTGCTTCCACATTGGATGGGAGCGCGACGCGTCGCAGCGAGACGCCGACGCTCCCGCGCATCCAGCCGGGTGCCGACTACGCCTTGCAGAGCGAGGGAGCCACGGAACGCCCTGACTCTGGCTTTCGTTCCGAGTTCCTGCCTCCTCGATCCGTGCAGAACCAACTTCCCCTGCACGATTCGGCCCCTACTCGCGAGATCACCGAGCCGTCCCCCGAGGACGATGTCCCCACGGCACAACGCTACGGACGTCCTCCCGGTGCCGAAATGGACGAACTACTCGCGATCGGCCGCGGAGCCATCGCCATGCACGGAACAGCCACCCGCGCCGTGCTGCGGAACGCCATCCGCAGGGCCGAACTCACCATCTCCGAAGACCGGCTCACCGAACTCAAGGCCCTCCTAGCCGCAGAGCAGGGCGCCAAAACCAGCATCCCGACGGGCTGACCGGATATCCGGTCAGCCCCGAACGCCCGCACGGGGACCCGTGGACCAGCAACTCCGTCTGGTCCACGGCCCCGCCTCATTCGCGCCGCTATGCCAGGCACGCACGGCCCTCCCCCGCGATTCTCCGCTCGAACCAGCGGGAGGCGGGGCTGCTGCCCATTCGTCGGCCTGGTGCGCTCTTCCTCCCCCACTAGGAGCTGCTCGCCATGCAGGATTCGTGCACCAACAGCCCGGAGCACCAGAACGCGACCCAAGCCACGCCAGCCCAAAGCGGAGCAAGTTGGAGGTTCGGACACTCCCCCGCCGGGGGAGCATCCGAACCAGACCCCGTCCCGGGGGTGGCGGGGCCCGACCAACGCCAGGGGGCGCCGGACGGGAAGGCTGCGACCGGGGGCGGATCGCAGCCAAGTACAGCCAGCCACAAGCGCCGGGCCAAGGGGAAATCACGTCCGCGTGACAAGAAGCAGCGCCCCGCCCAGAGCGTCCGCCTCAACGAACGCGAACACACACTCATTCAGGCCGGCGCCGACGCTGTCGGCATGAGCGTCGCGGGATTCCTTGCCCACTCCGCCCTGGCCGCCGCCCGCGACCAGACCCGCACCGCCGCAACCATCGCCGCCGACCACGACGTCCTTACCGAGCTCTTCGCCACCGGCCGCAAGCTCGGCTGGGCCGGCAGCAACCTCAACCAGATGACCAAGGCCCTCAACTCCGGCGGCGATATCGCCCGCATTGAGGAAGCCCTCGACAACGTCCGCCGCGCGGCCGCCGCCACCAGGGCGGCCGTCGAGCGGATCAACAACTGACAGAAAGACGAGACCGCTTGATCCCCCGTATCCACAATCAAGGCAGCAGTACCCGCGGGCTGCTCAACTACCTCTACGGCAAGGGCACCCGCGAGGAGCACGTCGACCCGCACCTGGTCGCCTCCTTTGACTACCTGATGGCACCCGACCCCGGCCGCGACCCCTCCGCAACGAAGGAAGATCTTCAACGGCTTCTCGATCAGCCACTGCACCTGCTCGACGAAGACCAGCGGCCCGACCAGCACGTGTGGCACTGCTCTGTACGCGCCGCGGGCACCGACCGAATCCTGAGCGACGTGGAGTGGGGCGACATCGCCCGCCGCATCGTGGCGGCCACCGGCATCGATCCCGGCGGCGCAGACAGCGCCGGGTGCCGGTGGGCCGCCGTCCGCCACGCCGACGACCACATCCACATCATCGCCACCCTCGTACGCGAGGACGGCCGCCGCCCCAACCACCACCGCTCCGGCCAACGCGCACAGGCCGCTGCCCGCCTCATCGAGACCGACTACGACCTGCACCGCGTCACCCCTGGCGACGGCACCGCAGCCAAACGCCCCACCAGCGCCGAACGCCACAAAGCCGAACGGCAAGGGCGGGAACGTACGGCGCGGGAGAAGCTGCGCGAGACCGTACGCAGTGCCTCGGCCGGCGCCGCCTCCACGGATGAGTTCTTCGACCGTCTGGCCGCCGACGGTCTGCTGATCCGCAAGCGGATCGCACCGTCGGGCGACCTGCTCGGCTACAAGGTCGCGCTGCCTGACGACCGCAACAAGGACGACGAGCCAGTCTTCTATGCCGGCTCCACACTCGCACCCGACCTGTCCCTGCCCCGCATACGCGAACGCTGGTCCCTACACGCAGTAGCGGTCTCCGATGGCGAGCCTGAGCCAGTGCGGCCCGCCCTACCGCCGGTGACCCATCCCGCGTTCGCTCGGCGCCGGGCCGCCGCTGCCACCTGGCAGGCTCTGTTGATCATTGATCACGGCGACGACGGCATGGCAGCCGCGCAGATCGCCGCAGCAGGGGAGGTCCTGGACGCGCTCGCCAAGACCTCTGCCGCCCACAATCGCGCTGAACTCCGGCAGGCGGCCTTCGTGTTCGAGCGGGCCAGCCGCTCCCACGTGCGTGCCGTACGCGGGCGTGAGATCGCCCTGCGCCAGGCCGCCCACGATCTCGTCCACAGCGGCCCCGCCCTCGGCCGTGGCGAAGACGGAGCCACCACGGCGATGGTCATCGACATGGCCGTCTTCCTCGCCATCACCGCGGCGAACTGGCACGCCAAACGGCACCACAGTCAGCAGGCAGCCGCAGCCCAGCAGGCCGCCGAGCATCTGCGCGCCGCCTACCAGGCCGCCGCAGCCCACCCCATCGCCACCCTCCGCCAGCGAGGCCAGCGCCTATTGCCGCGGATCCGGCAACGGCAAGCCGATCTCCTGCACCAGGCGCTGCCGGAGCTCGCGGAGCGAATCCAGGCCGAGCCCGGCTGGCCCGCCCTGGCCGCCACCCTCGCGGACGCCCGGCAAGCGGGCCACGACCCGGCCGCACTGATTGCCGAAACCACCCGACGTCGCGAGCTCGACACCGCCGCCTCCATCAGCGACGTCCTCGTCTGGCGCCTGCGCCGCAGCGCCCACCTGCCCGCCGCACCCGAAAACCCCCAGGCCACACCCGCCCGAGACGGCCGGCGAACCCCGGCCCCAACCCCCGCCACACCACCTGCGGCCAGGGCAGCGAACCCCTCCAGCCGTCGGCCCTGACCCGGGGAAACGGCCGCAACATAGCCGACGATCGCCGGTTAGCCAAACAGGCGGTTCTCCAGACCATTGATGCACCCCAACCGATTCCGCGAGGAGCACCAGTCATGAACCGATTCCTTGCCCCATTCATGAAGCAGCTCACTGAGAAGAACCTCGGCAACGCCGTCGGGCTCATGAGCAAGGATGAACGGGCCGAGTTCAATCGCCTGTTCGCACTCGCGGACGAACGGGTGCGTCCCTTCACCGCCAACACCTTCTGACGAAGGGCCCCTTCACTCATTGACCAAGGCGAGGTGATGGCCTGGCCGGAGCGCTTATCGGCCCCGGCGATCGGTGCCAGGAAGGATCAAATGAGCACCATCTCTCGGCAGTGCCCACGAGCTGGACACAGCATCCAACACTGACACGGGCCCGCCTCGGTAGCCGCCCGCTACACACAGAAGCTGTCCGAGCAGCGCGAAGCCGGGCCACCTGAACGGGAGGCCCGGCTTCATGGCGCGGGAGTACTGCTCAACTGGCAGGGGCACGCAGGAGCCGGTCCCGTGTGCTCTCCGGCAGCACCCGGCGTAGAACCGGTGCGGTGGAGCTGAGCGAGGAGGCAAACGCGGCGGCAAGGCTGTGCGGCACGCTTGCACTAAACGACGCAGCCCACAGATACGAGGCGCCCATGCCCGGCTCAGCCCACGCCTGCCAGCCAGTCGCCCCTGGCTCCTCCGCCTCGACGCTCAGGGCGCGGGGATCGGTGTCCTGAATGAGGGGTGGGACCTCACCGAAGCTGAGATGGGAGGTAAAGGTGGGGTGCATCGCCACCGAGTCGGGCTGGTCGACGTCGCGGAGCCAGCCGTGCTCCGCGACAACGTCCATAACGAGCTCGGGACCGATGAGCGCCGTGGTGGGCTGGTCGCGGGCGTCGAGCGCGAGGAGAAAGTCGCAGAGGACCTCGCCCGGGATGCCGGGGGTGAAGTAGGCCGACCACCGCGCAAGCGGGCTGTCTGGGTGCTCGCGGGCGGAAATCTGCCAGGCGATCGGCAGCTCGCCCAGGTGGAACGGCTCATCCGGCAGCACCCATTGAGCCCACCGGAGGGTGTCAGGGCTGATGTGGAGGACGGTGCTGCGCACGACCTGCCGGTCCTCCCATGCCTCGTTGGGCTCCTGCCGCCCGCGGACGATCACGAGGCTCGTCCAGCCGAGGTCGGCGAGCGTGTCAGCGACGGCATCGTAGAGACGTCCGTCATCACCGGCCAGGTGCCGGGGACCGACCCAGTACGCAGGCAGAGCACCCCGGTTCGGAGTCGACGGGTCTAGCAGAGGGTCGGGATACAGGAGCGCCTCCAAGGCTTAGGTGCGGATCTACTTGCCGCCAGCAGCGCGGCAAGGGCGGCGGCGCCTGGACGCCTGCCAGTTCAAAGCGACGGCCGCCACGGGCGGCAAGGACCCGATCGACGACCTGTGTCGCGCGGTGGGGCATGGGAAACAGGTTCATCAACAGCCGCAGGGTGCAGTCCGGTCGCATACGGCTATGCAGTCAACGACGTCACCGACGGTCATTCCCGAGGACTCTGGGGAATCGTCATTGCTACGGGCAGCCGGGTGACGGACGCAAAGTACCGCCCAGTTCGGTGAGCGAGGACTGTCAGCACCGAGTCAGCCAACGTCGGCTGGCGTACTCACCGGGGACGGGTGGTTTCCAGCACGCGCGTCACAGCGGCGGCGACGATATCGGCCGGCGTCTCGGTGTCGAAGGAATTGCTGTACCCAGGCACCCTCGTGGTACCGGTGACGGCGATCTTCCAGCCTTCGCCGTCGGCCCCAGGGCGGCCGAGCGGAAACCAGCCCAAGTAGAATCGGCCGTCCTTCGAATTGACGTGCACGTCGGCACGGTCGTCCACAACCATGTGGAAATCCTCGGCGGAGAACTAATCCATCACGAGCGTGGGCTGGCCTGGGCAAAGCTGCCAGTCGCGCACTTTCAGGGCCTTGGCGGTGGTGGAGAAACCGGGGCTCATGGATACCACGGTCACGGCGATCACCTCTCTGACCTGGGGTTCCGGAAGGTCGTCTACGTTGACATCCCTCTGCACCCGCTGGCCAGTCTTTCGCGACTCTTTCCTGTCTGCCCCCGGCGAACTGGGGACCGGGGTACTTCTGTGGGATCTCATATCACATGGCCGAATCTCACGGTCGGTGGCCACTCTGTGACCGATCGGCCACGCTCCTAGCTTCCGCGTGGTGTCCTGTCGCACTGAAGGTGACAGATTCCCACTCGGTCTCACCTGGCCTGGCGGATTCTCAGTGGATCGGGTTCCGAAGGGCAATCGTCGCGGGAAAATCACTGGCGACGGCGAAGCCCGGGCAGAAGGCTCTCACCATGACACTTCACAAGAACGAGATCCATGCGGACGAGGTGGTGGTCCGGTCGCTGCTGCGCCAGCAACGGCCGGAATGGGCCGACCTCACCATCTCGCCAGCCGGTGCGGGCACGGACAACACGATGTACCGGCTCGGCGACCAGCTACTCATGCGGCTGCCACGCACCCCGGACAACGCGCAGGCCGTCCGGAAGGAGCAGACATGGCTGCCGCGGCTGGCGCCACATCTGCCCTGCCGCATCCCGGAGCCAGTGCACGAGGGCACTCCGAGTTCCGCATTCCCGCTCGCCTGGTCGGTGTACCGCTGGATCGACGGCGACGAAGCCGGCCCGGGCTCGGTCACCGACTGGCCCGCCTTCGGGGCCGATCTTGCGGCGATCGTGCAGGGCCTGCATTCCGTCCCCCTGATGGGAGCCACTCGGCAGGACGAACTCAGCTGGTACCGCGGCGGTGGCCTGCGCGCCTGTGACCGCTGGATCAGCATGTGCTTCGACAACTGCCTGACGATCGAGGGCCTCGACCTGGACATCCCACACCTGCGACAGCTGTGGCAGAGTGCGCTCACCCTGCCCGAGCCGTCCGGCCGCCAGGTGTGGCTCCACGGAGACCTCAAACCCAGCAACCTTCTGGTCCAACAAGGAAAGCTGCACGGGGTCATCGACTTCGGATGCCTCTCGGTCGGCTTTCCCGACGCCGAGCACTCACCCCTGTGGGATCTTCCACCCCAGGCCCGACGGACGTACTGGGACGCCATGAGCCTCGACGACGTCACGCGGCTGCGTGCCCGGGCGTGGGCCATCGCTGTCGGAGTCAGCGGGGTGTCGTACTACTGGGACACCTACCCCCTCTTCGTCAGCGAATGCCTGTCGCGTCTTCACGCGATCCTGGAGGCTGCCAGCGAGCGGTGAACCGGTCTCGGACGGAACATCAACCACGAGCTCCAGTTCCGCAAAAGCCAGCCCGCTTGAGAACGATATCTGGCTCGATTCCCAAATCAACTGGCAACCACACAGGTTGGAGACCTGCCGGCTGCCAGTTCAGAAGCGACAGGACACGTGGGGACGAACTGCACACGTACTAGGACGCCAGCGGAACCATTCGCGACGCAATGACCAACGACGACGGCGGGAACCACCGCGGCCTTCCCGCCGGATGACTGATTTCGCGACGAGCGCTCCCCCGCGCAGTCCTTCGGTCCACACCTTAGGATCTCCAGGTCACGGTGGAACACAATAGGCGGGGGCAGCCGTGCGATTCACGGTAATCAATGACGACCGTCGCTGGGCCGAGGGTGGCGCCATACCGGAGGACGCCTTCGATGCGCTCCTCGTCCGCGACGCCTGGGACGACTTCGGGTACCGCACCATGTTCACGTTGCGCGTTCGTACGAGGGACGGCTGGACCGAGGTCGGCACCGTGAAGATCGGCCACGTGGCGATGGACGGCGAGGATGGAGCCAACGTGCTGCTCCCGGAGCGCTTCAGCCGACTGGATAGCTCGCGGTACTTCTCCGTGGGCCAGGATGAAAGCTATTACTACGCGCTGCGCGAGATGCCCGGCGCCGTCCGGGAGGAAGTGCTCACCGCGCTCCGGGACATCGCCTACAACGAGAACTCCTTTCGCCTCGCGCGGAACCAAGATGTGACCCGCACTTCGCTACTGCGCTTCGTCAAGATGTCGACCGTGCGCGGGCAACTGCAGCGCATCGCACGCGGTGGAGCGCGCCGGGTGAACTTCGACATTGCCTACGAGCCGCCGCTGCCGCCGGCGACGGATCCCGTGCGGTTCCGATTCCAGGTCGAGCCCGGTTCCCGTCCGGCCAGTAACGTGCACGCCCTGACCGGGCGGAACGGCGTGGGGAAGTCGTACGTCCTTTCCCACTTGGCCCGCGCCGTCGCTGCGGTCGAGCCGCAGCCGCAGGAGCTCGGGCAGATCATCGAGTACGGCCGCGAGGGCCGCTCCTTCAACAACCTGGTGGCCGTCTCGTTCAGCGCCTTTGACGACTTCCCCCTCGTCGAGGGCGACGAGATGTTCGTCGCTTCCTATGTGGGTCTGCGTGTTCAGGGTTCACGGTCCCCCAGGTTCAAGACTCCTGGCCGGCTCAGGAAGGACTTCGCGCAGGCGATGAAGGCGTGTCTGACGCGTGAGCGCAGCCCGCAATGGATCAAGGCGTTGCGCACCCTCGACTATCCGGGCAGCGGGCTTCTGGAAGAGGGATGGCTGGAGAACTTCGAGGACACCGCCAGCCTGAACAGCCGCGAGAAAAAAGCCCGGCAGCTCTTCCGCCGTCTCAGCGCCGGCCACCGGATCGTTCTGCTCACCATGACCCGGCTCATCGAGCACGTGAGCGAGCGGACCCTCGTCATCATCGACGAGCCGGAAACCCATCTCCATCCGCCCCTGTTGGCAGCGTTCATGCGTGCGCTGTCTGATCTGCTCGCCGAGCGCAACGGGCTCGCCATCGTCGCGACACACTCGCCGGTTGTGCTCCAGGAGATTCCGGCCCACTGCGTCTGGAAACTCTGGCGCTATGGCGGGCAACTCGGAGCCGCGAAGCCCCGCATCGAAACGTACGGCGAGAACGTCGGCGTGCTGACCCACGAGGTCTTCGGTCTGGAACTCACCGAGGCCGGCTTTCTGCATGAGCTGCGGCGTCTGGTCGACGTCGGCTACTCGTACGACGCTGTCCTGGAGCACTTCAGCGGACAGCTGGGCAGCGAGGCACAGCTGGTGCTCAGCGCCTTGCTCGGCCAGCGCGACGACGTGGACGGGCAGGGCTGATGCAGCACATAGACCGACCGCCCTTCGATCCTCGCGACGTCTACACCACCTGCATCGGCAACGCCCGCCCCAGCAGCCGAGCACGGCTGGAGGCGTACACCGACGCGGTGGCCGATGCGGCCACCGCCTATGAGGCAGCCGCTAAGAGCCAGGCCCTTCACACTCTGGGTGTCCTCGCTGCACAGCCCCTCGCTCGTCGCGACCGCAAGGCCCTGGAGGCTGTCTATACCGACCGGATGGCCAAGGAACGCGCCCCGGGCCGCCGTATCTACGAGGCTCTCAAGGGCACGACCGACGAACAAGGCAACCGACGCGAAAACCGGTGCCCCCTCTGCGGGGAGGGTCTGGTAACCACGCTCGATCACCACCTACCAAAGACCAGCTACCCGCTGCTCAGCGTGGTCCCGGTCAACCTCATACCGGCCTGCCGCGACTGCAATACCGGCAAACACGCCACAGTCCCTGTCACGGCGGGCGAGCAGACCCTGCACCCCTACTTCGACGACTTCTCCCACCACCCCTGGCTCCGCGCTCGCCTCAGGAGACCACGCGGCAATGAGCAGCCGTCCATGAAGTTCTTCGTGTCCCCCCACTGCGATTGGGGCGACACACTCACCGAACGCCTCCGCACCCACTTGAAGGTGTTCGACCTGGATTACCGGTACAGCCTTCTGGTCAGTAGCCACATCGCATCCACCAACCATGACCTCACGATGATGCCCACTAACGCCGTCGCCCCGTGGCTCGAGCACAAGGCCGAGGGCTGGCGCTACCGGGGTAACCCCAACACGATGGGATATGCGTTGTTCAAGGCCCTGGCTTCCGACGAGTGGTACGTCAACGGCGGCTGGCACAGCTCAAGCGCGGGGGCGAACCCCGATTGATCCGAATCCGGCCGCCTGTTTCCGAGAAGGCCGATACGAGGAAATGTGACCGCTTCTGAGACGAGGGCGTCTGGCTAACAGGTGATACTCCCTGGAACACGCTGATCAGCGTGGCGCGCAGTGTCCACGAGCCGCAAGACCTACAACTTCCCCTACGTCGTCGGACGCACCGGATAGAAGCAGTCCACCCCAACCACACCCCGCTGCGCGGCAGCAATGTGAGCCGCGTCAATGGCACCGTCGACGGAGGCCAATCTCAGGGGACAGCGCTGCCGTATCCCCGAAGAAACCCCCGTGCGCGCGATAGGCAGAGTGCTGAATAGTTGCTGCATGGATGCAATTGACGCTGCGCGTGCCGTTGTAGAGGAGCACCACCCTGACGCTCGGGCTGCGTTCCTGGGAGGCAGCGTCGTGACCGGCCGCCGCACGCCGATGTCGGACCTCGACATCGTGGTGCTCCTCCACGGATCCCCAGCCCCGTACCGGGCAAGCCTCCGGAGCGGTGAGTGGCCAGTGGAGATGTTCGTGCACACCGAAGCGACGTGGCACACGTATGTCGAGCGGGAAGTACGCAAGCGCCGGTCACCGCTGCTCTGGATGTGTTCCGACGGCCTCTTGCTCTTCGACAGCGATGGAGTCGGGGCCCACCTCGCCGCTGAGGCCCGCAAACTGACCGCCGCAGGACCGCCCACGGTGTCGGCTGACGAGATCGATGACTGCCGCTACGCGATCACCGACCTCCTCGACGACCTCGCGGGGAGCACCGCCCAGAGCGAACGGCTGTTCATTGCCACCGAACTGGTGAGACGCACCGGCGAGTTGGCACTGTCTGCTGGCGGGTCTTGGAACGGGGGCGGGAAATGGCTGGCACGCCGTCTTGAGACCACAGCGCCGGGGCTCAGCATGCGCCTGCACGATGGCCTACGCGAGGTATTGGCGGGGCGGATAGAGCCCCTCGTGGCAGTCGTGGACGACGTGCTGGGGCAGGTCGGCGGCCGGTTCTGGGTTGGCTACAAGCGCGGGGGAACTCCATGAATGAGGTCGCCGTAGGGCGGCAGGCCAGCGTTGGAGTGGTCGTGCATCGCGCACGTACAGCTCGTCCTCACCGTGTCGCACAGAGACCAAACGGGGCGGCGCCGACCCACCGATGTGGGCCGGCGCCGGGTCTCAATCTCAGGCGTCGATGCGAGCCACCTTGCGGCCCACCTTGAGGTACAGCTCGCCACCGTCGAGTGCCTCAACCTCGCTCACCACTGCGCCGAGCGCCTGCTGGACGGAAGCCTCGGTGAGCTGAGTCGTCTGCTGCTCTCCGTCGGCCTCACGAATGAGACGCAGGCCCTTCTGCTGAGCCACACGGCGCACGGCGGAGATGCTGGGGGCGAAGTCCAGCGTGCGGCTGATCAGGGCCCCGAGGGTGTCCTCGGCGTGCTCCTTCAGGGATACGGCGGGGAGGTTCTGGGCGTCCCCGAAGGACCGCTTGGAGAAGCGGGCCGTGAACTCCGCGCGGGCGGCGGCCGCAACGGGCGGGCCGTGGAGGGCGGCCACCACCTCACCGGCGAGGATCCGCTTAACGGCCATCGGGTGCGCGGTTCCCTCCTCCAGGCGCTTGGTCACCACGCGGATCTCGTCGTCCGTCCACTCGGTGAGGAGCTGGAGGTACGGCTCGGTCAGGTGGTCGGGGATGGACATCAGCCGACCGTAGACATCATCGGGGGCTGCCGTCAGACCCACGTAGTTGCCCTTGCTCTTGCTCATCTTGGAGCCCGTGCCGTCAGTCCCCTCGATGAGCGGGGTGGTGATGACGACCTCGGGCGTCTGCTCCGAGATCTCCATGACCTTGCGGCACATCTGCAGGTTCAACAGCTGGTCGACTCCGCCCAGTTCGACGTCGGCCGTGATGGCCACCGAGTCCATCGCCATGACGACGGAGTAGACGAACTCGGCGATGGACAGGCCCTGCCCCTCTGCGAGCCGGGTGCGGAAGTCCTCACGCTGGAGCGACATGGAAACGGGTACTCGGGCGAGGATCTCGACGAGCTGCGGGAGGCTGACCTTGTTGAGCCACTCACCGTTGAAGCGCAGGTCGGCACGCTCGAAGTCGATGAACGGTGCTACCTGCTGCTGGTACGTGCTCAGATTGCGGGCGATGTCCTCGTCTGTGAGAGCCGGCCGTTCAGAGGAGCGTCCCGAGGGATCACCGATCTTCGCCGTCACGTCACCGATGATGAAGACGACGTGGTGGCCCATACGCTGCAACCGGCTGGCGATGATGATCGGCACCGCGTGGCCGAGGTGGACGTCAGGCGAGGTCGGGTCGATGCCGTACTTGATGACGAACTGGCGCCCCTCCGACCGCGCGGCTTCGATCTTCTCGGCGAGTACCGCGGCCGAGGGAATCAGGTTGATGGCGCGCCCCTCGACCAGCGCGGCCTGCTCCTGGGGGGAGAGGTCGGAGAGGTCCAGGGAGCGCCGGGCTGTTGTCTCGTCGAGCAGCTGCGAGACCGTATAGTCCGCGCCCAGGTCTGCTCCATCGAGGATGTGCATGACACTGGTGACGGACTCACTCAAACGGCTCATGGCGCGTATACGCTCCTGCGTCGGACAACTGGCCTGGCCAGTAGGGATGGGAAGCGGCGATTTTATCACCGCCACTCTGGGCGCGCGGCTGAAATGATCAATAATGCGCTGAGTGCCCTTGACTCGTCGTGAGCCGGACCTGCGGCCGTCCCGCGATGGCACTGGAGAGCGACCGGAACCACGGGACTATTGGGTCCCGTGCCCAGATCGTGTCGTTGAGCATCTCTGGGATTAGAAACAGAGCGGAAAGTCTTTCCTCTCGCTGCACGGAGGATTCCACTCTGTGTCCTGAAGCGAGTGCCCGAAAATGTCGCGAGATCCTTTTGAGCTGGCGGCCAGTAGCCCATGGGGGAGGATTTCCAGACATCGCATGGAGCCGATCCGCAAGCGCGATGCACACCTCTGCCCGATAGTCCTGTGAAACCCCTGGCGTACTCCGGTCAGTCATGCTGCGCGGGTGGACCCGATAGAAGGTCACTGGATCCCGGAGAACGAAACCTCGGCCGGCCTCGCGCAGCGCGTGGAAGAAGATCTCGTTGCTCACCGGCAAGAGGCTGAGGGCCGCCTCGCGGTGAACAAGGAGCGTGCTCGTATTGCCGCCCGCGTGCGGGTCCTTCAGCTTCGGGTGGCCGAGGGAGTCGACGACGTTTTCCCAGTGCTCGATGAACAGTGTTTCCCTCGTCATCACCTCCGCACATGCGCGCAGCTTCGCCGGGTGGAACCAGTCGTCGGCGTCGAGCGGAGCCACCCAGTCGCCGCTACTGAGGAGAATGGCGTCTGTCAGGGTCTGCCCGAAGCCCTGTCGCTTTCTCCGGATTACTTTGATGTCACTTTCGCGGCGACGGCACACCTCCTCGGTTCCATCGGTGGATCCATCGTCGATGACGATGACTTCATGAAGGATGTAATGCCCGGGTTCCTGCTCCAGGCAGCTCGTTATGGCCTGGTCGAGATACCTGCCGTAGTTGTGGCACAAGATCACGCACGAAATACGCGGAAGAGAGGTCACTGGCCGCCCCCGTAAACATGGGCGTAGTCGTCCAGAATCGTCTTGTGCTCGTGAGCGCGGTACTCCAGGAAGTCACGGTCGAGGAGTCGTGTGCCCGAACCGAGGCGAGCTGTCGCATGTTCCAGGGCGGCCAGAAATTTCTCGCCGAAAAGGTTCGGGTGTCCGTGCGACCAGTCGAACCATTCGGGTTCCTCAACCATGCCCTTGTGCCGCTCGTACTGCTCGGGCAAGTGTCCGGTGAGGGAACAGATCGGAAGCAGATTCAGGTCGAAGGCCAGCTCCAGCTGCCCGGAATGACTCCCCCAGAGGTAGGGGAGAAGGAGGGCGTCCGACGCCAGCCCAGCTTTGGCCACCTCCTCGTCTTTGGGGTAGGGGCGCATGGTCAGCCGGATGCGAGGATCACGTTGGGCGGTCTCCAGGAGTAACGGGGCACGGCCTCCCTCGGCAAAGTCGGCGGGGCTGAAGGCGCGGAGCAGGAGGTGAAGGGTGCCGCGCGGGTCAGTTGTCCCGAGGCTCCAGTTCGCCATGGTGGACAGCTGATCGCGGCTGGCTCGTGAGGCTCCGAACATGAGATACCGCCCTGCCGAGCTGGAAGGCTCCCGCTCCAGGTCAACCAGCGACTCCGGGGCTGCGACGTACCCGTGTGGGATAACAACCGCCTCCGGACGCTCACCGATCAGCTCCGTCAGCTTCGTGGCAGAGCCCTCTGTCAGGCACACCCAACCGATCTCGGCCGAGTGAAGCATCCGCAGTCGCTCTGTGAAGCCGTCGGCGCTGCCGACCATGGGACGCGTGTCGTGGGCCGTGAAGACGACGTTGACTCCTCCCTCCATGCACGCGTCGAGCAGGCGTTCCAGAGTGGCGACGTCTTCGAAATCGATGTGGTGCAGGTGCAGGACATCAAGCCAGCTGAGAGGGCGGTGGGCGAGGAGCCACTCGGCACCGACTGCGGCCGGCACCGTCTCGCCTCCCCGGATCTCCGTCTCGTTCAGGATGTGGAAGTCCCGGCTCTGCAGCTTCCACGCGTATGGGGTTCTGGCCGGCAGGTGCACGACTCGCATGCCCCTGGGTCGGGGAGGTGCTGTCACGGTCGCTCCCCCTCTCCTGTCTGTGCGCCGACGAGGAACAGCTGAGTGGACAGCCCGTTTGAGAAGTCGTCGCTTCTAGTGAGGCCGGCGTGATGGATCTGGAACCCGGACGCACGAAGCAGCGCCTGGAACTCGTCGCTCGCCCACTCGCGCACATGGCTGGGGTTGCGGGGCGGGCCGGGAGTGTCGTAGCCACTGCGGCACTCGCGAGCCGGCGTGGACAGTACGGCTTCGGCGCTGCCTTCGTCGAGCAGGCCACGGATCAAAGACAGAACGGGCATCGGATTGACCAGGTGCTCGACGACATCGGAGCAGACCACTAGGGATCGGCTTACGAGGGAGGGGGCGATGGGCAGCCCCTCGGTCGACTCAAGGTCGGCCTCGACCCACTGCCCGAACGAGTGGTTGTCGCGGCACCAGATGAGGTTGTCTCCGAAGTCCACTCCGATGAAGGTCCATGCCGGGTACTCGCTGGCCAACGACGCCAGCTTGCCCGCCCTCCCGCAGCCGATGTCGATCAGAACGTCGCGGCCGAGTTCCTTCGCCCGGGCGGCGGCGTAAGGGTAGACGTCGGGCTGCCAGGTAATAGCGTCGTCCGTCTCGTCCAGGAAGTACTCCACCTGGTTCCGACTGCGGTAGCCACTCCGGATGAAGTAGGACTCGGCGCCACCGAGGGGCTGGCGGGAGATTGTGGTGTCAGCGTGCACGGGAAGGCTCCTTGCCTACTTGGGCCAATGGGAGAACAGGTGGAGCATCCGCTCGACGAGCTGCTCGCGTACGGCGTGCCACTCGGTACCTCCGGAGCGGCGCGCGGTTGAGGCCCTGTCGTACGCCCGTCCGTCGACCTCGGGCAGGCAGGCGTACATCTGGAGCAGTGCCGAGCCGTCGTCGGTGGGCGCGCTGTCGGTGTCCGCCTCAAGCAGTGCCCGGATGTCACCGACGTACATAGAGGCGTCGATTCCGGATCCGGGGATGCTCTTGCTCATTTTCGGGAGGCCGCCGAGGCCGGGGATCATCTTGGTGTAGATGCCGGACAGTCGTTCTGCGGGAAGACCCCAGCGCTCCGCCCCACGCCGGGCGAGGGCCACGTACTTGTGCTCGTCGACACCGAGGGAGACCAGGACGTGGCGCCCGTCGCGGAGGAGCTGCACGAAGTCCGCGGCCATGAGCAGCGTGGCCTGCTTCATGCCGTAGTTGAGGTGGTCGAACACGCCGTGGTTGCGGTAGAGCCCGGCGAGGTCCTCCTCCGCCCAGCGGAAGTCGTCGTCCTCCAGATAGCGCGACAGCAGGAAGGCGGTGGCAAGGACATCGGTCTCGCCCTCCTGCCTGCGGAGAACACCGCGCCCGGCGTCGAACCCGAGGCGCAGGACGAACTCCTCGTACTGATCGGCGAGTCGCCGCACCGAGTCCAGCGGTTTGCGTCGCGCGTTGAAGGAGTCGAGATCCCCCAGCACGATCTGTACGTCGAGGCCGCACTGCTGCAGCTTGACCGCGCGCAACAGCTGAAAAAGAGTGCCGGCGTGAGGCGGACCACCAAGTCCGATCCCGGTAGTGACGATGGCGGGTTGGCCGGCCGTGACCGCCTCAGCGAACTGGCGCGCTCCGGTGTGGCACACCCATTTCGTTTGCAGGTCGTCAGGGCCCATCCCTGCGAGAGGGAAATCGATGGCTCCAAGGCCCAGCCGTTCATAGTGGTGCTGGTCGATGACGTCCTCGTAGTACGCGGCGTCGAACTTCATGCGATCCCTTCCAACTGTGACTGCTCCCGGAGGTCGAAGGCCCTACGGACCAGGGGCTCGAAGCCGTCGACCAGAAGGTTTCCGAGCACCGCGTTGCGGGGCGCGGCCACGCTGCCAAGATCCGCTGTGACCGTTCCGTCCGCGAGGACCCAGACCCGGAAGGGGTACGGGTCCTGCGGGGCACGCGTCGGCTGGGCGTAGATCGTCACTCCTTCGACGACGTCACGCACGCCCTCCACAGCCCGAACGAAATCACCTCGCTCGAAGCCATAGACCTCCGCCTTGCGCGTGCTGGCGCGGCCGATGGGGCGGTACTGGGAGATAAGCCAGTACTCGACCTCGGTCCGGTGGGCCGCCCCGGCGATGAGTTGCGCGAGGCGGGGCAGTTCCTGAATCGAGCCGGCCGTGGTGAACGTGTTGAACGCGAGCCGGCACTGGTCGGCGGTGAGGAACTCGACATTGGCCTGGAACCGTTCGAAGTAACCCTGTCCGCGGAACCAGTCGGCAGTCTCCGGGTCCGGACCGTCGACCGCCAGGGAGTAGACGGTCACGTGGTCACGAACACCCGCGTAGCGGTCGCCCAGGAGAAGCCCGTTGGTGTGGAGGTTCGTCTCGAAGCCGACCTCTCGCGCGTGCTGGAGGGCGACCTCCAGGTGGTTGTCGTACGGCATCACGGGATCGCCGCCGGTGAACACGCATCGATGGGCTTCGGACTCGGAACGGACGCGCTCGATAACGCGGCGGACGGTGTCCTCGTCGGTCCTGACCCGGTTGCGCTCGCGGTAACAGAATTTGCACACGCCCGGTGAGGCACTCGTCGGTTCAAGGTCCCAAGCGTTGCAGTCGGTGTTGAGAACCAGGTGGATGATCGCGAGCTCGTCGTGCGTCAGCATGGCGCCTTCTCCCTCTTCCCAGGGCTGACCAGGACGGCGGCCGGAGCGGCCGACTGAATGAGCGCGCGCAGCCTGTACGGGGCCCCACCTGTGAGACGTACGAACTGCCGAAGCGTGTCCAGTCCCGCGCCGGCCTCGATGATGGCGAGGGCCTTGTCGATGCCTGACTGAATGGTGGGGACCGCCTCGGACATCACCAGGAGCAGCGCCGCGTTGAGGGCGACCGCGTTGCGCGCCTGGCTTCTGTCCTGCCCGGCTAGGACGCGTATGGCAGCGGCGACGTTCTCCCGCGGGTCCTCGTGCTGGGCGACGGACATCAGGTCTTGCGGCATCGAGGCCGCGACCCTGCGCACGCCGTCGTTGAACAACAGGTTCTCTTGGCCGGCGTTGATCCGACAGGCCCGCACCTCGCTCCCGGGGAGCAGTTCGTCGACCTGGCCCGCTTCACCGAGGCTGGAGTTCATGACCGTCACGTCGGGCAAACCGAGCATGGAGAGCAACCGGGCGGAGGCACTGACCGCGGGGTGCGAGAGACCGTACACGTAGGCGGGACAGGTGACCGGGCTGAGGAGCGCGGGAAACGCCAGACTCAGGGCGTGTACCGCCTGGAACCTGCCTCCGTAGCGGCGGTCGAACTCGGGTACCCGGTTCTCGATGGAGAAGAACCCGAAGCCGATCTCCACCGTGATGTCGACCATCTCCCGGTGCGGCACCGTGTCACACGTCGCACCGATCTGGTCGATGAAGTCGCGGGACCCGGTCTTCGACGACGCGCTGCGAGATCCGAGTTTCGCGATATGTGCTCCCCCGGTGGCCGCCACCAGCGCGGCGGCGGTACTGAGGTTGATCGTCTTGAAGGTCTTCTTCCCGCTGCCGGTGTAGCCGACGAACCGCACCCCGGCCGGCGGATGGAGGAAGTCCCACCCCTTCCGGTCCAGGTCTGTCGCGGCCCGGATCGCGGCCTCCGCCTCCTCCAGCCGCGGCCCCCGCAGGAGCAGCCCTGTCAGAACGCTTCCCAGCATCACGTCGCGCGTGGGGCCGTCCGGTAACGCGAGTATGCGGGTGATCCCCTCGTGGACGTCCTGGGGGGCAATGTCGGCTGGTGAGTTGATCTTGTGGACCAGCAGGGGCGTTGTGACCGCCACGGTGTGGGCTCCATTCATCAGATGCCGGATGTGAGCAGGACCTTGAACGGGAGATGGCGCGATCCATCTCGCAGGGCCTCAAGCCCCTGGGGCAGCTCACCGAGGGGGTACTGGTCCTGGGTCATCAGGGCAGCCCAGTCGCCGCCCTTGGCGATGACGTCGATGGCGTCCCGGAAGTCGTCGCGGCCGTCCGCGCGGCAGTACGAGAAGGAGCCGCGCAGGGTGATCGAGCGACGGAACACATCCCGCAGGGGGACGGAAAGGACGACGCGCGGCGCGTACGCGTTCTGTACGAGGACCGTCCCGCCGTCACGAACGGCGCTCAGCGCCTGCCGCACCGGGGAGTCGCTCTGGCCGGACGCGGCGTCCACGACGGCGTCGCACTGCGGGAGGCCGACGGAGTGGAGGATTATGCGGGAGTCGAGAGCGTGTCGCAGGTGATACGCCCGCGAGGGCTCCCTGACCATCATGTGGACGTCCCACCCTGCCTCGGACGCACAGATGGCCGTGCACACGCCCACGACGCCGCCCCCGATGACGCCGAGCCGCCCCACGGGCGTACGAAGTCCGCAACGGACTCCGTGCAGGGCCACCGCCATCGGATCGGCGAGGACTCCATGCGCGGGGTCGTGCAGATGGGGAAGCGGGACAACACTGTCGCGCGGCACTCTCACGGTGTCCGCGAGACCACCCGGAAGATCCCATCCGATACGTCGAAGCCTCGGGCAGAGGTGGACATGGCCGCAGTCGCAGTAGTGACACGAGAGACAGGGCACAAGCGGGTCGACCGCGGCCCAGTCCCCGGTCTCCGTATCGACCCCGACGATCTCGTGCCCGGGGTACCAGGGTTCGGGTAACGGTCCCGGCCACGGGTGATTGAGCTTCGCGACGTCGCTCCCGCACAACCCGGCGTAGCGGGTCTCGATGATTGTCGTGCCGCGTGCGGGAGACCTGACGTCAGGGGTGGGTAACTGTCGGAGGGAGCCCTTTTCGACGGCCCACGCGTACGTGTCGCTCATCGCTCGCCCCACCCGTCGAGCAGGGAGGGGAGGACCTCCACGGCGGAAATCGTCCTGCCGGACCAGGGAGCCTCGCCGAACGCCAGACCGGCCGGTCCGCCCCGGCGCGCCACACGTAACGCACGCATCCCGGCTCGTTCCGCGCCGGCCAGCTCGTCACCGCCGCCGTCTCCACAGAACAGGACCCGACCGGCTTCGACACCAAGCTTCCCGAGCACCCCCTGGAAGAGCCGACGATCGGGCTTCACCGCGCCAACCCGGCAGCTGAACACGACCACGTCAAAGTGCGGTGCGAGCTCACTGCGGTCCCACGCCTCGGCGATGTCAGGAGAGGCATCGCTGAGGACGGCCATCCTGATCCCTCCCTCACGGAGCTCCTTAAGGGCCTGCAGGAGAGTCCTGTCGGCCTGCAACCTGTGGTGTGCCAGCCGAGCCAGGACCGCTTCAACTTCACTCCTGCAGGCTGCGGAAGCGCCACAGCGTTCAATGAGGTGCGTTGCGACGGCCGTACTGGATCGCAGCCGCCCGTCGTGTCGCGGCTGCCAGCTACCGGACAGAACGGTCTCCGCGACCGCCATTGGCACGCGCATGACCCAGGCCAACTGGGCTGCTGCGGCGCTGCGTTCTGACGACGCCGGGGCCGCGACGAGCGTGCCGAAGAGATCAAGAATCACGGAAGTCGGACGCGATTCCACCACTGCCTGGCCCCAGGGCGGGCAAGCGTGGGGCACGACGTCGCTTGCTGCTCCCCTGCCGGGCGAGAGCAGACTCGTCGCCAGGTGAGTGCTCGTCGGCGGACAGCGCATGTCAGAGCTCCATCAGTAGGACGGCGATCCTGTGCGGATCCGAACTTTCTGGCCGAGCGGGCATCCGCCCCCGTGCGACCTCCTGGTCGTCGTGCAAGCAGGGAGCGGGGGGTTCTTTGCGGAACTGGACCCCGAGCGGCGTGCGTTGTGTACAGAACAATCGCAGCGAGGAGGACCAAAGAGCGGACAGACTGTCCTGGCTTTCTCACGCATAAGCCTTGACCAGTCGCATGGTTGTAGGTAATGAGCAGATCCCGTGCGCAGCCCTGCCGAGCAGAAGCAAAAGCCCCCTTTATGGCGGTCTCAACATCTTTGGCGACTCGGGCAGCTTGATGTCCGACCCCACACCTGCTGGCGGCGAGGCCGTTAACAGTTGGCGAGCACATCCGCGAGGCTGGACATTGTCCGTACGCTGAACTGAGTGCTCCGTCGCGAAGGGATCGATCCACCGATGAGTGAAAACCTGACGCTGGGAGACCGCCTCCGTATAGCCCGTCGGACACGGAAGCTGTCTGCCGCCCAACTGGCACAAAAGGTCGCGATATCGCCCAGCTACGTCCAGAAGCTCGAGTCCGGCGCACGCAAAGCTTCTCCATCGCTGGCTCTGGCGCTCGCCAAAGCGCTCCATTTCGGCCCCGAGGTTCTGACCGGCCAGCCGTACTACGGTGAGCCGGAGGCCGAGGACGGAGTGCACGCCGTCGTGCCCGAACTCCGCAGGATCATGCTGTGCTACGACCTCCCGGACGAACTTGAGATCGCCCCGCGAGCACTGCCCGTACTCGCGTCCGAGGTCGACCAGATTGCCGCTCTACGCCGGGATGCCCGCTACGCACCCATGGGGCCGCTCCTGCCGCCGATCATCACGGAACTGACGCATCTCGCCCTCGGTGGCCGCAATGGTGACCAGGCACAGGCGTTCTGGCATCTCGCGCGCGCCTACCGAGCCGTTAACTCACTGGCCCACAAGATGGGGCACCACGATCTGTCCAACACCGCTTTGGAACGCGTGCGATGGGCCGCGGAGCGGTCGGGCGATCCGCTGATGAACTTCACTGCGGGCTACCTGGTAGCCGGCGCAATGCTCCGCCAGGGCGCCTACGCTTCGGCACGCCGCAAGCTTTACGGCCTGCGCCAGGAACTGGAACGACTCCAGCCCGAGCGCTCGTTCACCAACGACGCCCTCGCGGTCGACGGCGCGCTCTTGCTGAAGCTGGCTGTCCTAGAATCCAGGGAGAACAATCCGGACCGGGCGGACGACTATCTGCGCGAGGCGGAGGCTGTGGCCACGATGGCCGGCAACCGTGACTCCCTCGCCTACGAGATGTCCTTCGGGCCGACGAACATCCGTATCCACGAAGTGCACGCCATGATCGACACAGGAGACACGGAGCAGGCGCTGGCGCGCCTCACAGAGTGGTCCGATGTGCCAGGCCAGGAGTGGATGCCCCCGACCGCAACGGTGGGCGAAAGGTCGAGCCACCACTTCATCGACGTAGCATCCGCGAAACTGGCGATGACGGACAGGGCAGGCGCGTTCGCGGACCTTCGCCGCGCGCGGAAGGTCGCTCCGAACCACACGAGGTTCCACCCGTCCGCCCGCGAGACAACAGCCGCACTCCTGCGTATGGGCGCCCACCCTTCCAATGAGCTCTCTGCTTTTGGTAGTTGGGCGGGGGTTATCACAAGCTGAAGCACCGTCAAGGGTGTTCACGGAAGAAGCCCACGGACAATCTGTCCGCTCGCGGCGCCAACTGAATGGAATGGTCTCCTCACTGATGGTTGCGAGGAGGCCGTTCTCATGTCCGATGCCAGCCAACGTTTTCCTGCCCTGCCGCCTCGATGGATGCCCATAGGCGAGGGGCCCGAGCTGTGCTCAGCGGGCCAGTGGTGGGACGCAGTACGCGCCGTTGAGGTCATCGGCCGACGCGCGATCGAGCTCCTCCATGATGGCGGTGCACCGGTCGGCCCGGTCGTCCTTGATCCTGGAGGTCCGGAGCCCCGCCTGTACTTCCTCGTGCCGCCCGGTACGGCCGACGGCTGGGAGGAACCGGGAACGGTACCGCTGGGGCAGAAGTGCCACGTCGTCGTTCCGCCATCCAGAGCCACGGAGCCACCTGGGTTGCACTGGCATGTCTTCCCACGCGGGCCGAGGTCGCTGACACAACCCGGTCCGCTGCGTAAGGCACTCGCCCAAGCGCGCCAAGAGCTGCGCGGACCCGAACGAGCCACGGATTCCGAATGTCTCTGAGAATCTCCCTTGCTCTGCTTCTCGGGATCGTCCTGACGTTCCTGATCCGAGGCGGCTCCCTGAAGTGCGGCCCTGCGGCCGCGAGCTTCCTACGCTCCCCACCTCGGGTGTAGCTACGGCGCCACCCGTGCGCGAGGTCGACCACAAGGGCCACAGCGTCCCGCTTGAGGGCTACCAGGCTCACCAACGTGACCCCCATGGCAGAAGGGGCGCTGCACACTGATGCCAGATGCCTCGTCAAACGACCACCCTCAACCGGTGGGAAATCGAAACTGGAGACACTTCGGTGCTTGACCGAATGGTGATTCCCGGGATCGCTGAGTTTGCGCGCGGAGGCTTACCAGCGCCAGCTCAGACCGGTGATCGGAACTCGTGGGTAGACGGGACGTGCTGGCTGTACTGCGGCCAGCGCTGGACGCGCGTTCTATGGATCGGCCCTGCATGCGTCGCAGGCATGCAAGCTCCCATGTTTGCCTGCAGCCCCTGCATAGCCGAACTACACGAGCGAGTGTGGCAGTCGGTCTTGCTCGGCGACGAGCCGAAGGCCCCGAAGTTCCAAGCGAAGCCTGTCGTACATGGCGAGACCGGCCGACGACGCGGGGGCCGTCACCGCGGCCGCAGCAGGTTTCTGCGCTCCGAGACACGGTGACGACAGTTATCCCGAGGTTCACCGCCCGCTGGCGGGATCCTTTACCGTCGGCCGGCACGAACGCGTAGTGCGTATCAGCCGACATTCTATGGACTGGCGCCCTGGTGGCAGCATGCCTTCGCGTCTCCCGGACAGCTGCGGGCAGGTCGAGGCTGGGGGAACGCGTGATCGTGGCCGAGGGATTGCTGGCCCAGGGAGTGCCGCGAGGCTGCTGCCGACCGCCACCAGTACGGCCGTCCAAGACGGGCGGCCACACGTCGCACTGTGCCCCGTCGGAGCCTTCGAGCAACAGGCGACTTTCCGTCTTTCGCCTGCGCAGGCGAGGTCAAAGCCGTGCTGGCCAGCCCGACCGGCGGCTTCGCCGACCATCTCGAAGGCTGTGGCACGAAGCAAGCACCTTCCATCGAGGCCAGCGCCTCCACCGGTCCCCATGCAGCGTGTACGGCTGGGGTCAGGGTGTGAGGTTGTTGGGCCCCCGAAACAGCAACACGGCCTCGCCGCCTACCGTGACTTCATGGATGATCTGCTTGCGGAGCTCGCCTACGTCAAGACGCGCCGCCGCGAACTGCGCTCTGCCGAGTACGTCTTGACTGAGAAGGCCCGAGCGGTGGCCTCACGAGCCTTCACTGAAGGTATGCCAGCCGAGCTGGTTGCAGAACGGCTCGGCTACAACCTCAAGGTCATCTTGAAGTGGCAGAAGTCAGCCGACTCCCCGAGGGAGCAATGGGCAGAACTCATCGAGTGGCGTGGGCGGATGAACCGCGCCGTCCGAGACCGGGACGCGAAGTCGGCGCGCAGGCGTCTGCGACTTCTCCGGACTCGCTCCAGAGGGGGCAGAGACGGCTGGAAGGCACGCGGCCACGCCGATCCCGACGGCCGCCAGGGCGACTGCAACATGTGACAAGCCACACAATGAGAATGTCGCATTCCGTGGTACGCGCGCGCACGCGCCCGGGCGCGACCAGGAGTTCTCAAGCTGGCACAACTCTGCTTTTGATGGGCGCACTTGTCCTCCAGTCGCATGCCTAGACTCGGAATGCAATGAGAGCCCCTCCCGACCGGCGCCTCCTACAGCAGACGGTCGAGGGGAGCCCTCTCACGAGCCACCGTCGATCACAAGACTTGGGAGACCCGTATGCCTCGTAAGCGTAAGCGACCTGCCTCTAGGCAGCCGCGCGCTCTGGCCATCCGCCCGCGACCCAGCCTCACCACCCAGCAGGTAGGACTCTTCTTTGCGCGACACGTAACAGCCGGACTCTTGACGGGAGCCACCAGCGCGATCGGCGCGGTTCTGGTCAGGTTCTGGCTCGAATGATCTGAGTCCGGACATCCCGCAATAGCCCGATTCTGACGAGACGGCCCGGCCTTGACCGGGTCGTCTCGCTGTCCGTCTCATTGCCCCTGCGCTACGAACCGAGGGGCATCAACGTGTGGCAGTTCAGCCGGCTGGCACCATGGAACGGACAGCTGGATGGAACGACGAGACCTTGAACGGTGGCCTTGGGCCATGAGTGGTGATTGGTCCCCCACCGGGGATGGCACCGCCGCGGCCAGGGGAACCGCTGGCTATGCCGAGGCAGCGGAAGCGTTGGCTATCCAGTACGAGGCAGTCACCTTCGACGACGTCCACTACAACGTGCTTCAGCTGCTTCCTGCAGAGCCCGGCCGCATCCTGGATGTAGGCGCTGGCACCGGACGCGATGCCGCCGCGTTGGTAGCCCGTGGACACCATGTTGTAGCTGCCGAGCCGACTGCGGAGCTTCGGGCCCACGGACAACGAATCCATGCTCACTGCGGGATTGATTGGGTCGACGAAGCTCTCCCAGACCTGACGCTGAGCCATCAGACCGGCCAATTCGACGCTGTCTTTGCCACGGCGGTGTGGATGCATCTGAACGCTGAGGAACGTTGCCACGCGATGGCCAGAATCGCCGCTTTGCTGGTGCCAGGAGGCCGTTTCTTCGTGAATCTACGTCACGGCCCTGTCCCCGACGGCCGCCTCATGTTTGATGTGTCCGCTGCGGAGACAGTTGAGCTGGGCCGTATGTACGGCCTGCGGACGGTCCACCGCAGCGATAGTCCCGATCTGCAAGGCCGCGGCCGCGTCCGGTGGAGCAATCTGGTGTTGCAGACAAATTGCGCCAATGGCGCACCCGACTGAACGCGAACTGCCAAAAAGATCAGTTGCGCCAGGCCCAAGAGAAAAGCGGGTACGCGCAAGCCCGGACCAAGAACAGCCTGGTAGTCGGCGCCAGTCCGACTACCAGGCATTCCACTCTTGGGGAGATCTTCAGAGACCAAGCCAGGGAGCGAGGGAGTCCCAGGCAAGGCCAGCGAGCCTCTTCGAACGCTCCCGGACGAAGTCCACGGTCCAATCCTCCTCGCGCTCGGCCAGGGCGGCGACCAGAGGCAAGTGACGTGCCCTTCGGATGATGGCCTCGGCCCCTTCACCGATCTCGATGCCCTCATGGGCAGCCCGAGCGAGGGTTTTCTCCGCCTCCTCCACGGTGGTCGCCGAAAGCGCCTGGAACATCAGCCTCTTGATCGCCCAAGAGCGCTGTCGAGCCGAGGAGTTCTCAACTCGGGGCAGCAACGTGAGGTTCCCGAGCACGTGAACCGTGTTCGCTTCCTCGAAGAGCTTGCTCTCCCAGTCGCTCGCACCGGGCCCCTTCGGCGCGACGTGCTCGATAGTCGCGAATGCCTCATCGTGCCAGCGCTGCACGCTCAACGTGCTGAGGAGGTCTTTCCTTCCGGGCGTGATCAGGCCAGGCCGCTCTCGATCGGGCGTCGAGTCGTTGGACGCCGCCAGGAGCAGGAGCTTGGTCAGCTGGCGCGAGCTCTGATACACGGGGACTTCAGCAGCCTTGGCCACCCAGCGCTCTTTCTCGCCCAGGCCCTCCTCCTGGAGGTGCTGGCGCAGAAAGCTGAGCATGTCCTCGACGTGAGGCACCTCGGTGAGCTGCCGGCCGAATCGCATGAACCGCAGCCCATCGCTGCCGGAGGCGGACTCGAGCATAAGCTTCCGATAGACGTTGTCGATCCCGTTCGTGCCCCCGAAGGCTCCTCGCCAGAGACCGTAGAAGGCGCCGCAGGCACGCACAGCCGTCAGGAACTGACGCGCCCTGTCGTCGATGTCGTCCTGAGCGAGGCGATGCGAGGCGTAGTACCGCGTCAGCGGCGCCACGATGATGTCGTGCTTGGCCTCGCGAAGCACCTGCGCACACAGGGCAGCCTGATTGCGGAGTTCGTCGTCACTGCACTGGGGTAGCTTGTCCGGTTGGGCCCACGGCCCAGAGACGAATCCAGTTACCTGAGCAAGCGCTTGAAGGAAGACACGTCGCTCGCTCTGGTCGGCTTCCTTGTCGAACGCCGTACGAAGGTAGCGGCGCTGCTCACTGAGGCGCTTACTGAGCTTGTTACCGTCGTTAAGCAGGGCGAAGGGGATGAGGATGTTGTCCGTGGCGGTTTGACGCTTGTCTGCAGACGAGGCGCCTTCGGCGTCAAGGTACTTCTCGATCGTGTCGAAGTGCTTGTACGACTCGGACTCGTGCCACTCCTTCAGAGGCTCGTTCTTTATGGCCTTGGGCTTGAAGGTTTCGATCGCCGTAAGCGGCTGCCCTGTGGTGTTCAGGGCCTCGAACATGTCGAAGCCGTAGTCCTCATGCTTCGAGGTGACGACCGCGACGGTAACGCGGTTGAGCAGGTAGTTCGCGAAAACGATCAGGCGGAGGAGAGTTCCGATCCTGTCATCTTCCCTGGCTGCCTCGATCACGTAATCCGGGAAGGGACTGTTGAAGAGGGCCTCTTGCAGAATGTCGGACTCCGCCATCGCCGACCCCGAGGGAAGCTCTGCCTCGTCCTCTCGGGCCTGGCGGGACTTGGAGACCGCTTGGCGAAGGGTCCGGCGGATGAGGGCGCGTGTCAGCTCAAGGTGCTTATGTGCCTGGGCGTTGGCGTCCTGGGCTTCACCCTCGACGAACGAGCTGTGCTTATAGTCCTGCCAGTTGCTGTCGTCCCGGCGGTACCTTCCGTACTGGTGCAGGTAGTACCCGATCGGGGACTCGTACTGAGCTTCGCCCTTGTTGCGCGACCAGACATCGTGAAACGAGCGGATCATGCGCGGGTAGTAGCGGAAGTCGTCCTCGCCCCAGCGCATGTCCTCCTCGAACGTGTCGGTGAGGCGGACAGTCACGTCAATGGCCTGATTGAAGCACCAGTCCCGGGCATCACCCCCACTCTTGGGGAGCCGATGAGCACGGGTGCTGATCTCTTCGTGGAGGACGGTAGTCAGAAGGAGGAGGGTAGTCATCCTCTGCTGACCATCGATGATGCTCATGACCTTTGGCGGCACCATTGGCCGGTGAATGGGATCAACCGTCGTGTATTGAAGGTCTCGCAGAGCAATAACCGACCCGATGAAACAGATCGACGCAGGGAACTTCGTGATCTGATCAACGCCGTGGGCAACGTCTGCAATAAGGCGCTTGACCTTACTGGCCTCCCAGCTGTATGCACGCTGGTACGGCGGAATATAAAGACACTGCCCAGTTTCGCTGAGGAATTGCGCCACCGTGTAAGGGGCGGCGTCGAAGATCTCGCGAGTTTCCAATTCTGAGGCTCCCGTGCTTACGCGGTCCTGCTTGTCGGTTCGGACTGTGCGCCGCGGTCGCGGCTCGTGATGTCGAGAAAGAGGTGAGGGTGGATGCAGCCCTGCGTCGCCGAAAAATGTGGTGTCCGCTACGAACCCTGCCACCCCCCGCGAGCTACATCTCCCTATTACGGGCACGCAGTCGCAGCGTGCCCCCCCTCACATGCACAGCCTTGCTGGCCGCGGTCATGGAGCTCAGGAGCCGCAGCTAACGATCAACTTTAGACCGCACCACTGACAGCGGGGCAGGATCGGGAATTTTCACTCGCGACCCCCGGTCGGCGGCGCTAGTGAGCGCCTCTCTTCACACGGACGGCTCTCGACGATCACCGAGAGCGACTGTCGGTTCTGACGGGCCTGCTCCGACTGTCGCCGGGGTTGGATAGGATCTCAGTGCACTCCTGGAGGATCTGATCCGCCCACCGAAGGAAGCCGCCAGGAGTGCGGCGTGCACATCGGGCCAAGAGAGGGCAAGCATGGCAAAGAGTCGGGCTGTAGCGACTGACGTGGTATACCTCGACTACAACGCCACGGCTCCCATGCGTCCCGAAGCCCTAGAGGTAACGCTGTCTACTCTCAAGAGCGTTGGCAACGCATCCAGCATGCACCACTCGGGGCGGGGCGCCGCTGCCAGGGTCGATGCGGCCCGTCGACAGCTTGCAGACTTGCTTGGTTGCTCACCCGGAGAGATCATCTTCACCTCGGGTGCCACTGAGGCGAACAATCTCGCGTTGCGCTCGGCCCACGCGCGTGGAGGCATCTTGGCGACCACCGCGGTCGAGCACCCGGCTGTCCTCGAAACCGCCCGCGCTCTCACCACCGGGAAGCCCGACACACTCGTCATTGTGCCGGTCGACAGTAATGGCATCGCCGAGATGGAGCCGATCTACGAGGCCCTTCGGGCTCAAGATGTCGCGTTGATCTCGGTCATGCTCGCCAATAACGAGACGGGCGTGCTGGCCGACCTGGCCGAGCTAGTCGAGGCTGCGCATGAGGCGGGAGCCCTGGTTCACACCGACGCCACCCAATACATCGGTCGGCTTCCCATGGACCTCGCCGACCTGGAGGTCGACCTGCTGTCCCTCTCGGCGCATAAGTTCGGTGGACCGCAGGGTGTCGGAGCGCTCTTCCTCCGGCGCGGTGCAACCTTGCCGCACCGACCGCTGATGATCGGCGGCGGCCAAGAACGCGGGTGGCGAGCGGGCACACTCAACGTAGCCGGCATCGCGGGACTCGGGGCTGCTGCCGAAGCTGCCCGGCTCAACGTACGGGCCGAGTCAGTCCGTATCTCTGGGCTCCGCGACCGGCTGGAGACCGGACTCCATGCGCACGTGCCTGACTGCCAGATCAACGGCTCCAGCGTGCCCCGCCTGCCGGGCGTGACTAGCGTCACCTTCCCTGGTGTGCCCGCCGACGCCGTTCTCGCCGCGATGCCTCACGTGGCCGCATCTGACGGAAGCGCGTGCTCGTCCGGTGCGCCGAGCCCGAGCCATGTCCTCCTTGCAATGGGCCGCACCCGCGACGACGCGGATGCGACAGTTCGGTTTTCTCTTGGCTATGCCACGACCGAAGAGGACGTTGAGCGGGCGATCAAGGCTGCCGCAGACGCCGTCGCGCAAGTCCGAGCACTGCTGGCCACCACTGCGGAGACGTGACCGGCGTTCTCTTGGATACCCACCTTCCCCTGAGTGTTTTGCCCACCGAAAGGCATCCCCCGATGTCAGACAGCCGGCTCGCCGTAGCCGTCGAACTCCACTTCAACCGTCACGAGACCTTCGCTCCCAGGTTCGGCTGGATGCACAAGGCATACATGCAGGTCAAAGACGTTCCTGACATCTTCATCAGGGATGACGCGCGCGTTCGGCTCGGCGTCGGACGCAACATGGTCAACGCCATGCGCTACTGGTCCAAGGCTTTCAAGCTCGCCCAGGAGTACGCGCACGAGGACCCGTCGCAGCGCGCACACCTCGCTGCACCCACATGGCGGGCGCGCTGGCTCCTCGACGAGGAAGGCGCAGACCCGTACCTGGAAGACACCGGCAGCCTCTGGCTGCTGCACTGGTGGCTGCTCTCGTCCGAGCCAGGCACCAAATGCATGGCGCCAAGTTGGTACGTGATGTTCAACCTCGCCCCCCGCTCCCGCGTCACTGACGCGGAGATGGAGAGTGTCATCACGCGCTACGTCCGTGAGAACTTCGAGGAGAAGTTCTGGAAGGCTGCGGAGTCAGTCGGTCGTGATGTGGACTGCCTGACGAAGATGTACTCGCAGGACCAGGAGTTCAATCCCCTGTCCCCTGGCAGCTTCGAAGATCTCCTCATGTCGCCGTTCCGTGAGCTTGGACTGCTCGAGGGGCAAGGCAAGGGCAAGCAGCGTACCTGGCGTTTCACGAACGGCTCGCGGTCCAATCTGCCGGCGCCGGTTCTCGCCTACGCCTGCCTTGACTACGCCTCTCGGTTCTCCTCGGGTGCTGGTTCGATCTCACTGGCCAGGCTCTCCGCCGAGGAGGGCTCTCCGGGGCGTGCGTTCCGAATGCGGGAGCCCGAGCTGACCAAGGCCATCGAATCCCTTGTCGCCGATCATCCCAATCTGCAGATCGTCGAGGCGCTGGGCCAACGCAGCCTCGCCTTTGCCGGGACCCCGCAAGCTCTGGCCTGGGACGTGCTGGACGAGTACTACGGGCGGGTGCGGGACCGCGAGGGCTTCCCCACCCCCGAGGAGTGGCTCGGGAAGTACCCGGGTCTTGTGAGTGGAACCACAAAGCCCACGCGCAAGAAGCCCTCCCGGCAGATTGACGAGCTGGTATTCGGCGAGGAGAACGCCTGATCATGGCAACGAAGAACAAGCAGCCTCTGAAGAACAGCGCTACCGCACAGCTCCCTGCAGGTATCACCCTGGTCGGCTCAGAATTGCGGTCCACCAACCTTGAGCGGGACGTCCGCGAGCGCCAGCTGAACTCACCGTACGTCGGTGCGCGCGCTCTCGATGTCCTGGAGCGCCTCACGAATGCAGTGGGTGATCTCGGGCGTACGCGCGCGTGGTCGTTTACCGGCCCCTATGGCTCCGGCAAGTCCACGCTTTCCAACCTCTTCGACGCGTTCCTCGGCCACGACAAGGCCCGCCGTACTGAGGCTGAGGCAGCAGTCACCGCGACGAGCCCTGGCTACGCCGCCCGACTGGTGCGAGTGCGAGACGAGCTGGCCCCTGGGGGGTTCCTCGGTGCGGTGGCCACCGCGCGACGGGAGCCTCTGGCTGCAACGATTCACCGCGCTTTGCGGACGGCTGTAGAGCGCAGGTGGAAGTCACGGCCTCCGAAGGCCGTTGCCCAGGTGCTTGCCCAGTGCGCTGCGCGGGAAGTACCGACAGCGCAGGACCTGGAGGATGCGGTCACCGTCCTTTGCGACACGGCGCCGGTCCTGCTGATCCTCGATGAGTTCGGCAAGTCGCTCGAATACCTGGCCGCCGCAGGAGACGCTGGCGATGCCGACAGCGACGTGTTCCTGCTTCAAATGCTGGCTGAGAAGGGGGCCGGCCGCTCCGGGCTGCCTCTGTTCATCTTCACCCTGCAGCACTTGGCCTTCACTGACTACGCGGCGCGATCCAGTGCCGTGCAGACTCAAGAATGGGCCAAGGTCCAGGGCCGGTTCGAAGACATCACCTTCGCGCCGAACCTCGGGGACGCTGTTCACCTGATGCGGCGGCGCCTGGACTTGTCGGCAGTTGGGGAGCCTGGCCTGGCCCTGATCCAGGAGCAGGCGCGGGCCGCCGCGGGGGCGTGGAGTGATCACGCCCTCAACTCAGTCGTCGATATCTCCGCGGAGACGTTCGCCGACCTCTACCCACTTCACCCGCTTACTGCGATCGCCGCGCCTCTCCTGGCATCCCAGATCGGTCAGCACGACCGCAGCCTCACCGGGTTCCTCGCCGGCGACGAGCCCAATACCGTTCGACGCTCGCTGGAGACCCTCGGGTCTGGAGCGCCCGAGCGGGCATCGACGGTGCGCCTTCCGCAGCTGTACGACTACTTCTTCGCCTCCGGCCGGACGACCATCCTTGCCTCTTCCAACGCCAGTCGATGGCTCGAAGTGGATATGCGGCTGAACGAGGCACACGGCCTACCCGCTGAAGACCAGGAAGTCATCAAGGTCATCGGCGTCCTGAACCTGATCGATGCAGACGGCCTGCTCCGAGCCACGCCGTCCATGATCCAGTTCGCGCTACACGACCCGACCGACGCCTCCGACGAGGATCGCTTCGCCGCGTTGCAGGAACGCCTGAATCGCCTCGTCGCGGAGGGTTTCGTCGTCCACCGCGCTTACAGTAATGAGTACCGCGTTTGGCAGGGCACCGACGTCGACATTGACGCGCGGATGCGTGAGGTAGCCACCAGGATCCAGGCAGCCGACGTGGTCGAGTACTTCAGCAAGCACCTCGGCAAGGTCCTCCCCGCTGCTGTGGTCGCCGGCCGTCACAGCCAGCGCACGGGGATGCTCCGCTACTTCGTCACCGCCGTCAGTCACGAGGGCGAAAAGATCGACGGCCCCGAAGTCGTCAAGGACGCCGCTGACGGCCTCATCGTCTACCACCTGGGCGCGCTGGAGACTCGGCCCGCCGTGAACTCGCCGCTGCCAGTTCTGGTTGGCGTTACCGAAAATCCTGAGGCCGTACTGCAGGCAGGAATCGACCTGGTAGCGCTACAAGAACTCCTCGACGACGACACCATCGACCACGTTGCTTCACGGGAGATTGCCGAACGAGCAGCCGAGATCGCCCAGAACATCGGAGCCCAGCTCGATGAGGCGTTCAACCCTCGCAGCAGCCAGTCGACCTGGCACCTGTGGCACGCGGCCGGTGAGACCAACAGCGAGCCAGACGCCGTTGTCGAGGCCCGTAGTTACGCGAGCCTCGTCTCGCAGGCATGCGAACGCGTGTACCCGTTCACCCCATGGGTCCGCAATGAAATGGCTGGCCGCCACCAACTCACCAGCAATGGCGCGCGGGCTCGTCGCGAGGTCCTCACCGCAATGCTCCAGCGATCGGGTGTCCACATCTTGGGGTTTGATCCGGACAACTACTCCGCGGACCGAGCGATGTACCACGGAGTCGTCGAATACCTCGGTCTCCACCGAGTCGCTGCCGAGGGCGGCAGCGACGTCGATGGCGACACCATCCTCACCCATGGCATCTCGCGACCCAGTGCCGATGCGAACGAGAGTGTCATGGCCGCGTGGGAGGCGCTTGAGGAAGCGCTTACCAATGCCAAGCGGCCCACCCCCATCGTGGACATCTACCAGCAGCTGATGGCGCCGCCGTACGGCGTCAAGGCGGGCGTCGTACCCATTCTGGTGGTCACAGCGCTCATCCTGCGCGGTGAGGACATCGCACTCTTCGAGGAAGGCAACTACTGCCAGCGACTGACCCCGGAGATCATCGAGCGCCTCAACGTCCCCTACCCCGACCGCTTCACAGTAAAGGCCGCACCTGTAGGCCGTGGGCAACGCCGGCTGGTTGTCAATGGCCTCGCCAAGGCACTTGGCGTAGTCCCGCCGCGCTCCCGCCTGGCTCGTAACCCCGTGCTACTCTCCGTCACCCGCACGATCCTGGGGCGCGTGATGGACCTGGAGCCGTACGCGGTGAAGACCAACCGGCTGAGCGAGAACGCCCTAAAGATCCGCGAGGTCCTGGAAGGCGCAACCGATCCAGATAAGTTGATCTTCACTTCGCTTCCCGAAGCGCTGGGTCTGGAACCGATCGCGGCGGACTCGGTCAAGGACGAGGACAACGCCAAGGAGTACGCGGTCAGGCTGACCGCTGCACTTGACGATCTCTCTGGGGCGCGCGCTGCTCTTCGCCAAGAGGTTCTGCAAGCCATCGCCAACGAGTTCCGGCTCCCTGCGGAGACCGCAACCCTGCGGTCTGGCCTTAGCGAGCGGCTGCACGGCTTCGCCAACGCCCCGCTCGAACTGAACCTGAAGGGTTTCGTTTCCCGAGTCCTCAACGAGAGCCTTACCGACGAAGACTGGTTGGACCCGATCGTCATTCGCCTGACCAACAAGGCTCTCGGCGACTGGACGGATAAGGACGTTGCGAGCTTCCCCGCCAAGGTGAAGGAGATCGCGCGAGCTCTCGAACGAGTCAGCCACCTTTACGATGCGCATGACACCCCCCTCCCTGGCCAGGCAACTGCGACTCCGCGGCAGATCGAAACACGCCTGCTGACACTGACGACTCCCCAGGGCACGGAAGAGCGGACGCTCCTCCACATGCCGAAGCAGTCACGACAAGTGGCCGACGACCTCGTTGTCAGTGTCATCAGGCAGGCTGAGAAGGCACTCGGCCCTGACGGCGCCCGCATCCTGCTCGCCGCCTTGGCGGAACGTCTGGCGGCGGCCGACACCGACAAGGCCCACGAGATGAAGGAGAAGCTGTGAGCGACGCCAACAGCTCCGGCAGCAAGAAGCGCCATGTCCTCGGTCTGTCCGGCGGCAAAGACTCCTCCGCGCTTGCCATCCACATGCGCGACCGGGTGCCGGACATGGAGTACTTCTTCTGTGACACCGGCGCCGAGCTTCCGGAAACCTACGAGTACCTCAATCGCCTGGAAGCCGCGGTCGGTAAGCCAATCGTCCGACTGAACGCCAGCCGCGACTTCGACCACTGGCTCGAGGTCTACCAGGGGACCCTCCCCAGCCCCCAGATGCGCTGGTGCACCAAGAATCTGAAGATCAAGCCACTGGAGGAGTGGGTAGGCGACGACGAAGTGATCTCCTACGTCGCCATCAGGGCCGATGAAAATCGAATCGGCTACGTCAGCACCAAGCCGAACATCACGGCAGTGTTCCCCTTCCGTGAGGACGGGATCGACCGAGCAGGCGTTGACCACATCCTCGAGGAGGCGGGCATCGGCCTGCCGGCCTACTACGAATGGCGCACCCGGTCTGGTTGCTACTTCTGCTTCTTCCAGCGGAAGCACGAATGGGTTGGACTCAAGGACCGGCATCCCGAGCTGTTCGAGAAGGCAATAGCCTACGAGGAGAAGGTCAACTACCGGCACACCGCTATGCAGGGCCGCGAGTACACGTGGTCGCAGGGGGAGTCCCTGCATGAGCTGATCGAGCGCCGCGAAGAGATCGAAGCCAAGCACCAGGGCGCCCTCGAACGGGCGGCCAAGCGCGTGCGGCCCAACAGGCCCCTTCTGGAAGTTCTCGCCGACGCGCACGATGAAGACGACGACGAGGCTGGCTGTTCGGTGTGCCATCTCTGACAAGCGCCGGCTCGAAGGTCACGTGGTAGGCGGCCGGCGGCTACCCACCACGTGACACGTCCCGCTCCCTACACCGATCTGGTCGCGACCCGATCCCACTGGGCAGCACGACAGGGCGGGGAGGCTATCTTTTAGGGGCCCTGCGGGTAGCAGGGCCCCTTTCTTTGCGCGACGTATGGAGAAGTACAGGTCATGGCCCGGCAGATGCCGTACCTGGTCGGCCACACAGAGATCGCGGGGCTCTTCGGCATCGAGCGCCAGACATCGCAGAAGTGGCGAACCGAAGGGGTTCTCAGCGAGCCCGACCTACTGGCATCTGGCAATCCGTACTGGCTACTCGGGACTGTCCTGCGCCTGGATGGCCACAACGGCCGGGAAGCCTCGGCAGAGCGCCTTGCACGGTACAAGGACTCCGTTCCAGGCGGCTACATGCTGGAAGACCCAGTGGACTTGCCCATCCTGCTAGGGAGTAAAGAGGCGGCTCTGGTCCTCGGGACCGACGAACGAGCGATCGCCCGATGGCGACATAGGCGCACGATCGCCGACGCCGATTTGCTGCTGTCCCGGTCACCCTTGTGGCTGCTGGAGACGATCACTTCAGACGCCGCTGCGCGAGGTCGGCCCGTGATCACGGAAGCAGTCAATGGAATCAAGGCCGGCCGACGAGCCGCTCAGAAGCCGCGCGGCCGGAAGGGATCTAGCGCAGCGCCCACGTCAGAGTCGCAGGTCGGATGAGGAGCACAGCCTCGGCGGCCGATTTCACGTCATGCACCACCCCGTGTCGCACAACCCATCATCCTCGTCCCCTGCTGTGTCCGGTGTGGGGATAGCTATTGCCTCCGTCAGCGGGCGGCCGAACCTACTCAGGTACACGGGATCACGGCCCAACGACACCCTCCGCTGATTGACCAGCTCCTCGACCTCGACGGACTTGGCGAAGAGTTCAGGGTCCGCTGCTCGCTGCTGCCTCCATGCTTCGACCGTCTTGAACGGACAGAAGAAGCAGGAACTCTTGGGCGGCACCGGCAAGCCTGCTTCCTCGATCAGGCGCTCGCAGTCTGATCTACGGAGTCCCATGTCGAGCAGCGGGTAGTCGATCTCCTCATGTGGTTCTCTCCGGCGCCGGTTAGCCCGGTGTATCTCGTCGACGGAAATTCCAATGGCGACGGCTGCTGGAGTTGCCGCAGTGGCCCCGTTCTGGCGAAGCCATCTTCCCACCACCCTGATCTTGAAGTCTGCCGTGCACGAGCGCCGGCCCGGTGCCCCGTTCGCCATCCGTACTGGGATTGGGATTGACCGGAGCTCCGGTCGTGAGAGCCGCTGAAGCAGTGTCTCGGAGGTGCCATCCCGTCGGCGACGTTCAAGGGACTCCAGCCGGATACCAGCCGCCGCAGCAAACGGGAGGGCAACATCCCGTAGGTAGGCCAGGGTCGCCGGGTGCTCACTGTCGTTGCCAACATTGGCGAAGAGGAACGTGCGGTAGTCGATCTCTCCACGCGCCGCGAGCACGAGGAGCGCAGTGGACTGCACGCCGCCACCGTAGGACACCACTCGCAGGCGCCCTGTCGGGCCACTCGACGGCACTTGATGGTCTGTCTCTGTACTCGGTTTGTGATTCCGCGGCTGCACCACGACTCCCCCTACGGTTCGACTTCAGCACGATGAAATAATCTATTGACGTTGATCCATTTAGTCAACTGTTTATCTCACCGTCGAGTGGAGCGGCCAACCGGGAAGGGGGTTCGTCGACCTGGGCACACGGTCGCCATCACGCCAGCAGCCCGGAAGGCTCTATCGGCGTGCCGTGCATCAGGCTCCACTGCGCGAGCGGCCGGGGCTACAGAGGGTGGGTGGCGCGGAGGCCATCACGGCCGAGCATGTCGGGCACGATCTCAATGTCCGCTCCGCGGGTCATGCAGGCGGATCGGCAGCAGCGCGCTCCCCTCGACGAACTGCTCGAGCTCACCGGCCTGCCACTCGAGGCGCTTGCTCAGCACCACCATCGCCTTAACCTCGATGCCAATGACGCGCGGATCCGCCCTGCGCCTCGGGCCAGCCCACGCGACTTCCCAGCCACCCTCGACGATTCGTGGGGCGGTGGTCGACGGCTTCACAGTGGGCTTTGCGTCACGCTTCCGCAGGCCGCCGGCTATCACAATACGAACCTTGAGCTGGGATAACCCTCGAGAAGAACACCACTGTCAGTGGCGCCTGATACACCAGGAGTCACGATGAAGGGCTGCCCCCTTCGTCGCGGCTCATGGATCAACGAGGAGTCCCTACAGTGAAATTGACGAAGCCTCAGCTTTCCGCTATCAACACGATCCAGCGGAATTTGCTCATCGTCGCGTGCGCTGGGTCCGGCAAGACTGAGGTGATCTCGCGTCGTGTGGTCGAGCTGCTGAAGCAGCCCGGCGTACATCCTCGCAACGTCGTGGCCTTCACCTTCACGGACAAGGCCGCCGGCGAGCTGAAGGAGCGGATCAACGCGCGGGTCCGGGAAGAGCTCGGTGAGATCCACGGACTTGCCGAGCTCTTCGTCGGCACGATGCACGGATACGCGCTGGACCTGCTCCACTCCCACGCTCCGGAAGCGTTCAAGTTCACGGTGCTCAGCGATGTACAGGCCCGCGTCCTCATCGACCGGAACAGTCGCAACAGCGGGCTCACGGGCACCTTCGTCCGAGTAACGGGCAAGCCGCCCCGCGAGCTGAAGCGCTACACGGAATCGCGGCTCTACCAGCAGGTTCTCAGCCTTCTGCGCGAGGACGACGTCGACGAGAGCCAGCTGTTCGACGACACCCGCGAGGGGCTGGCCAGCTACCGGAGCCTGCTCGGGCGGCACCACTACTTCGACTACAGCGAGATCCTGCGGCAGGCCGCCGATCTCCTCGATCCCTCAGCCGGCGATGGTCCGGTGGGGCAGGATCCGGTTATCAGCCTTCGCAATCACGTGCGCGACACCGTCCGCTACGTCGTGGTGGATGAGTATCAGGACACCAACCCCGTTCAGGAGCAGCTGATCCGCGGCCTGATCCAGTTCGGCGCGAACCTCTGCGTGGTCGGGGACGACGACCAGACGATCTACCAGTGGCGCGGCAGCGCCGTGGCCAACATCCTGACCTTCGCCGACCGGTACGAGGACGTCGAGACGGTCACGCTCAACGACAACTACCGCTCCAGCCGCGCCATCGTGGACCTCGGCCGGACAATCGCCGAGGGGATCCCGAGCACGGAGCGCCTCCAGAAGAGCATGGTCGCTTCCGGGCACCAGGAGTACGAGCGCGGTGATCTCCTTGCCCTGAAGTTCTCCTCGCCGTCGGACGAGGCTGCGTGGATCTGCGACCGGATGCAGTGGATGCGGGGATTGCCCTTCACCGACCGACCCGGTGGCGAAGCGCGTGGTCTGGACTGGTCGGACTTCGCCGTCCTCTACCGGAGCGTCTCCGGGGACGCAGGCCCGCTGGTGGCGGAGCTGAGGCGGCGCGACATCCCTTACGTCATCAAGGGCCTCAGCCGACTCTTCGAAACCCCGGAGATCAAGGCGGCGAAGTCCTGCTTTTCCTACGTCGTCGGGGAGGTGAAGCAGGACGAGGTCGTGACCGCCTGGCTTGACGCCCGGCTCGGATTCACCCCGGTCGACATCCAGCGCGCCATCACCGTGCTGGACGAGGCGCGCACATGGACGCCGGACATGCCGTGGGACTCTTTCACGATCCAGGGTGTCTACCTCCGCTTCCTGGAGGAGCTCGGGCTGCGGGAGGAAGGCGTCAGCGAGACCGTGGGCTCCGAGCGCGGAGAGCTGGTCTTCTACAACCTCGGAAGGTTCAGCACGGCCATCGGGGACTACGAGCGCATCCACTTCCTCAGCAGCCCGCCCGACCGATTCGCGACATTCGCGAAGTGGCTGGAGTACCAGGCCGCCGACTACTACGAGGAGAGCGACGCGGATGCCGGTTACGCCCGGCCCAACGCCGTCACAATCGCCACGGTCCACCAGTCGAAGGGGATGGAGTGGCCGGCCGTCTTCGTCCCCTGCCTGAGGAGCAACCGCTTCCCGGGCAAGCGGCAGGGAGGACTCAACGTCTTCCACGTGATTCCCGAGACGGCCGTCAAGGGCGCCGCGCGGTACAGGGGCACGGAGGAGGACGAGCGTCGTCTGTTCTACGTAGCGATCACGCGCGCACAAAAGTACCTCGCCATGACCTTCTCACCGACCGAGAAGAGGCTGTACAAGAAGGAATCGCGCTTCTTCGCCGAGGTGACGCGGAACACGTACGTCCTGACCAAGGAGTCCGTCCGGCCGCAGGAGAGCGACATCGGTCGGCTGCGGCCGAGTTCGCGGAACAAGACGCCTGATGTGGTCCTCAGCTTCAGCGAGCTCAAGTACCTCTTCGAGTGTCCGTACCAGTTCAAGTTGCGCTTTCTGTACGGCTTCGATTCACCGCTGCAGAAGGAGTTGGGCTACGGCAAGTCGCTGCACGACGTCATGGCCGAAGTGCACAAGCGGGCCGTGAAGGGTGACATTGTGACTGGTGCAGAGGTGGAGGATCTCGTTGACCGGCATCTTCACGCCCCGTTTGCACCAACCCCACTCAAGGATCAGCTTCGCACTGCGGCGGTTCGGGCAGTTGGCCGGTATCTGCGGGACAACGGAGCCCGGCTTGGGCTGACGGAGCACTCCGAGCAGCCCATCGAGGTGCACGTCACGTCCGGGGTCACGGTGAAGGGCCGGATCGACTTGATCCGAAGGCTGGACACGGGCGAGGTGTCCATCGTCGACTTCAAGTCGACCGAGCGGGCGCAGGCCGAAGACGTCACGAGGGATCAGCTTCACATCTATGTGGTCGGCTACGAGGAACTGAGCGGCACACGCGCAGACCTTGTGGAGGTGCTCAACCTTGACGAGGGGAGCGGAAGCAAGAGGGAAGAGGTCAGCGACGACCTGCTGTCGCACATCACTGGGAAGGTGGCGGCAGCCGGCAATGCCCTCCGGATCAATGACCTGTCCCGCAAGTCCACGTGGTGCGACACATGCAGCACGTGCGATTTCGCTGCCGTATGCCGCGACCGCCCAGGCCAGTAAGGTGCAGGTTCGGCACGGGACAGGGTGCGCCCGATATGTGCCCGAATCGCGGGTGAGCACGTGTGGGACCTCGTCGGCTGCTGGGAGCCAGCTGGGAGCCGATCTGCTCCCCGAGGCCCCTTGAGACTCTCCCAGACCATGCGAGACCAAGCCCTTGACCAGGGGAAATGCCGTTCGCGCAGGTCCCGATGTTGGGCGGACCTCATTCGGGACGAAGAGGTCGTGGGTTCAAATCCCGCCACCCCGACAGCTGAAATACCAGGTCAGGGGCCTGATTCACTTAGTGGATCAGGCCCCTGAGTGGTTTCCGGAGATCGTTCGGGAGAAATCCGGGAGGAGATCTTGGTCGGGGTCTTCCAGCTCGCTGCCCGGTCTTGGCCGACCGCGACTCAACCTTCCAACCGATCACTCCGCGCAGTTGCAAATCGGCAGAGCGCGGGACTCTCGCACGCCACCAGGTGACGATGACGCTTCACATCGCGCCAGCCATATCGCGCGGTTCCGGACGGCGTAGACGTCATCTCATTCGGCTCGGCAAGCTGTTGGCCGTGGTGGGGACTGTTGAGCGGCTGGTGCCGGACGAGTTGTGGGAGTTGTTCCAGCAAGTGGTGCGGAGGCGCCGTCGCGGCCCCAGGGTGGCGGTCGACGTCGGCACGGTGACCGTGAGGTGCTGAACGCGAGCGGCGTAGAGGGCGGCGGTGCAGCAGGCGGGGCCGGAGCCGATGATGACGATGTCGCGCATACCGCTCACGCCGTGGCCTCCGAGGCGATCTCGGCGATCAGGCCCTCGACGAGATTCTTGATCTCGTCGCGGATGGGGCGGACGGCTTCGACACCCTGTCCGGCCGGGTCGTCGAGCTTCCAGTCCAGGTAGCGCTTGCCGGGGAAGACGGGGCAGGTGTCGCCGCAGCCCATGGTGATGCACACGTCGGACTCACGGACGGCATCGATGGTGAGGATCTTCGGGGTCTCGGCGGAGATGTCGATGCCGACCTCGGCCATTGCCTCGACGGCGGCGGGGTTGACGGAGACGCCGGGGTTCGAGCCGGCCGAGCGGACCTCGACGCGGTCCCCGGCCAGGTGGGTCAGCCAGGCGGCGGCCATCTGGGAGCGGCCGGCGTTGTGGACGCAGACGAACAGGACGGACGGCTTGCCGGAGGACTCGGCCACGTTGATCGCTCTCTCTCGTCGCATGGCGGTACCAGCCGCCAATGACTTCAGCCCCCACTGATATCAGCAGGCAGTGATGTGAAAGTATCAGCACATGCTGACTTCAGTCGATCCTGACTTGATCCGGGCACTGGGCGATCCGCTCCGCCTCCAGATCGTGACTCTGCTGACCCGCGAGACGCTCTGCACGACGCACCTGGTCGAGGAGACCGGAGCGAAGCAGACCAACCTCTCCAACCACCTGAAGGTGCTGCGCGAGGCCGGAGTGGTGGAGACGGAACCGTGCGGCCGCTTCACCTACTACAAGCTGCGCCCCGAGGTCCTGGCCGGCCTCTCCGAGCAGTTCGCGGCGCTGGCCGAGTCCGCCCGCACCGCAGCCGGGAACAAGAGGGCCTGCCCGTGACCTCCACCGAACCCACCGCCGCCGCCACGGCGGGCGGGGATGAGTCGATCGTCAGGAAGCTCTCCACGCTCGACCGCTATCTCGCGGTGTGGATCCTGCTCGCCATGGCCGTCGGCCTGGGCCTGGGGCGGCTGATCCCGGGGATGAACGACGCGCTCGCGAAGATCGAGATCGGCGGGATCTCCCTGCCGATCGCGCTCGGCCTGCTCGTCATGATGTACCCGGTCCTCGCCAAGGTCCGCTACGACAGGCTCGACACCGTCACCGGCGACCGCAAGCTGATGGTGTCCTCGCTGGTCATCAACTGGATCATCGGCCCGGCCGTCATGTTCGCCCTGGCGTGGATCTTCCTGCCCGACCTGCCCGAGTACCGCACCGGCCTGATCATCGTCGGCCTCGCGCGCTGCATCGCCATGGTCATCATCTGGAACGACCTCGCGTGCGGCGACCGCGAAGCAGCCGCCGTACTCGTCGCCCTCAACAGCGTCTTCCAGGTCATCGCGTTCGGCCTGCTCGGCTGGTTCTACCTCGACCTTCTGCCCAGGTGGCTGAGCCTCGGCGACGGCCAGGGCCTGGACGTCTCCGTGTGGCACATCGCCCTCAACGTCATCGTGTTCCTCGGCATCCCGCTGCTGGCCGGCTTCCTCACCCGCCGCATCGGCGAGCAGAAGATGGGCCGCGAAGGCTACGAACAGCGGTTCCTGCCGAAGATCGGCCCCTGGGCTCTGTACGGCCTGCTCTTCACGATCGTCGTCCTGTTCGCCCTCCAGGGGAAGACGATCACCTCGCAGCCCCTGGACGTGGTCCGGATCGCCGTCCCGCTGCTCGTCTATTTCGCGGTCATGTTCTTCGGCACCTTCGTGCTCGGCAAGGCCCTCGGACTGGCCTACGACCGCACCGCGACACTGGCGTTCACCGCGGCGGGCAACAACTTCGAACTGGCCATCGCCGTCGCCGTCGCGACCTTCGGCGTCACCTCCGGCCAGGCCCTGTCCGGAGTCGTCGGCCCGCTCATCGAAGTCCCGGTCCTGATCGGACTCGTGTACGTCGCGCTCGCCTGGCGCAAGAAGTTCACGCCCGCAGCACTCACCACCCCGGGAAGGGACAGCTGACGCACTGCCTCGACTGTCGCACCGCCGGAACGAACCGTCCCACCGTTGGCATCTGCCAGGGCTGCGGCGCCGGGGTCTGCGCGGCGCATGCCCACATCGCGACCCGGAGCGTGCGACACGGCAGTCTGATCGGAACCCCGGTGAGGCCGAAGCGCGGACGGTGCTGTGCCCGGTGTGTGCCGCAGCCGAGGCACCGGCCGCAGCGGCGCTACGGCCTGCCCGTCCACCGCCCGGTCCGCGTGCAGGAGGTGCGCCGGGATGGTGATCGAGCAGGTCTTCCACCGGGCCGACGGCGCCACCATGGTGAAGCGCGTCTCCGCACTCCAGGCATACCTGGCGCGCTGCTGCCCGCCCGACTGCGCCGGCCGACCCACCGGTGCGGGCCGTTGGCCGTTGGTCAGGAGCGCAGGTCGAGCATGGCGGACATGGCCGCCACGACGGACGGGGCGACCCGGTAGTAGACCCAGGTCCCGCGCCGCTCCGAGGTCAGGAGCCCTGCCTCGCGCAGCTTCTTCAGGTGGTGGGAGACGGTCGGCTGGGAGACGCCGACGTCGGAGATGTCGCACACGCACGCCTCGCCGCCCGCATGCGAGGCGACCTTGGAGAACAGGCGCAGCCGCACCGGGTCGGACAGGGCCTTGAACATGAGGGCCATCTTCTCCGCGTCGTCCTGCGACAGCTCCCCGGCGGTGATCGGCGGGCAGCACGGCACCACGGCACCCGTGTCCAGGACCGGCAGTTCCGCAATCTCTGACTTCGACATGTGTCTATGTTGACGCTCGTCGATACTCAGTGGCAAGCTCCAGATATCGACAACAATCGAAACAGCGTCCGGACCGGCCGCCCACCTCGGAGGACATCACCGCCATGACCACCACTTCAGACCTGCCGGTCGTCGTCATCGGCGCCGGCCCCGCCGGGCTGGCCGCCGCCGCCCACCTGGTCGGGCGCGGCATCGAACCACTGGTCCTGGAAGCAGGACCGGCCGCCGCCGCAGCGGTTCGCGACTGGTCGCACGTGCGGCTCTTCTCCACCTGGGGCGAGGTCACCGACCCGGCCGCCGAGAAGCTCCTGGCCCCGACCGGCTGGACCAAGCCCGACGCGGCCACCTACCCGTCCGGCGGGGACTGGGCCGAGCAGTACCTCCAGCCCCTGGCCGATGTCCTGGGCGAGCGCGTCCGCTTGGGCGCCACCGTCACCGGTGTCTCCCGCACCGGCCGCGACCGCATCGTCGACGCCGACCGTGAAGCCCAGCCCTTCGTCGTCCACTTCACCACTGCCGACGGCAGTGAGGGGCGCGTCTTCGCCCGCGCGGTCATCGATGCCTCCGGCACTTGGACCACCCCGGGCCCGGCCGGGGCCGACGGCCTGCCCGCCCTCGGCGAGAAGACGGCGGCCGACCGCATCACCTACCGCGTCCCCGATCTCAAGGACCCGGCCGTCCGCGCCCGTTACGCCGGCAAGCGCACCGCTGTGATCGGCTCCGGCGCCTCCGCGTTCACCGCCCTGGCCATGCTCGCCGACGTCGCGAAGGACGAGCCCGGCACGCACACGGTGTGGATCCTGCGCCGCGGTATCAGCGGATCCACCTTCGGCGGCGGCACCGCCGACCAGCTCCCCGCCCGTGGTGCCCTCGGCCTGGCCGCCAAGGCCGCCGTCGACAACGGCCACGCGGACGCGGTCACCGGCTTCCGCACCGAAGCCATCGAGCGTGACGAGGACGGCTGCCTGATCCTGGCCGGCGAGGACGGACGCCATCTCGACCCGGTCGACGAAGTGATCGTCCTGACCGGCTTCCGCCCCGACCTGTCCTTCCTCTCCGAGGTCCGCCTCGGCCTCGACGAGCGCCTCCAAGCTCCCACCGAGCTGGCCCCGCTCATCGACCCCAATCAGCACTCCTGCGGGACCGTCTACCCCCACGGCCACCGCGAGTTGGCCCATCCCGACTCCGGCATCTACCTGGTCGGCATGAAGTCCTACGGCCGCGCCCCGACTTTCCTGGCCATGACCGGCTACGAGCAGGTCCGCTCCGTCACCGCCGCCATCGCCGGTGACATCGAGTCCGCCGACCGCGTCGAACTCACCCTCCCCGAGACCGGAGTCTGCGGCGGCGCCGGACTCTTCGACGACCCGGCAGCCGACCAGGCCGACGGCGGAGGCTGCTGCGCTGCCCCGGCACCCGCTCCCGTACAGATCGGCGCCGGTACCTCTCTGCCGGTTGCGACCACTGAGGAACCGTCGTCCGGCGGGTGCTGCGGATCCTGAACCACCGCGCCCCGGCCTGCCCGCCGGGGCGCTTCCACCCTGCGTCAGGAGGATCGTCATGTCCCGGGTACAGCTCGCCCTGGGCGTCCCCGACCTTCCCGCCTCGATCGCCTTCCACAGCAAGCTCTACGGCGCCGAGCCGGCCCAACCGCGCGACGGCTACGTCAACTTCGCCATCGCCGATCCCCCGCTCGGACTCGTCCTCGTCCAGGGCGCGCCGGACGAGGACACACGCGTGGACCACCTCGGCGTCGAAGTCGACACCACCGAGGCCGTTCACGCCGCTACCACCCACCTCGCGGACCAGGGCCTGGCAACAGACATCGAGAACGACACCACCTGCTGAAAGCCGTCGTCGAGTGCGGGCAGAGGGCGGCCGGCTCACAGGCGAGGGCGAGCCGGTCCCGGTTTGCGGTGTCGGGCCCGCGACTAGCGCCTGGAGCACCGGCCGAGGGACCGGGCATTCCTGGTCACCGCCTCACCGCGGTCGCGGAGCATTTCCAGCCACCCCGCGATGACCGCCGAACGCTCCACGTAACCTCGCAGACATGGAGGCACCCGCACCCGGCACGCCGCCGGAACCCGGCGACGACGAGACGCGCAGGCGGCTGGACGCGTACGCCTACCTGAGCGCGCCGGAGCGGCTGGAGCACATCGCGATCATGCGGGTCTTCTGCGGGACGCTCCTGGCGGACCTGGCCGTCCCGGACGTCATGGCGAAGCTGCGCGAGTCCGGCGGGCCAGGTGCCGGGCTCGACGCCGACACCCTCACGGCCCGGCTGGAACAGCTGGAGCGGTGGGGCAACCTGCTGCGCGGCAGCCACACGGTGAAGGCGTCCAGCATCACCGAGTACCAGCGTTCCCGCGCGCGCTACCAACTGTCGAGGCTGGGCGAGCGAATCCAGCGGGACGCCGACGGGGTACTGGCCGAGGCCGATTCCGCCCGGGAGGTGAGCAACGAACTGCTGGCCCTGGTCGAGCGCGGGCTCCGGGAACTCGCCGAGCTGGTGTCCGAGCCCGGCGGTATCGCCCCGCAGGACGGGCTGGAGCGGGTCAGCACACTGTTCGTGCAGTTCGCAGAGTTCGCGGACTCCGTCCGGGACTTCTACGCCTACCTCGGCCAGGTACTCGCCCGGTACGACCTGGACAGCGCCGAGTACCAGGGCTTCAAGGAACTGCTCCTGGACTACGTCGAGGCGATCACGGAGGACGTGGCCTTCCGCGCGCCCCGGATCTCGGCGGCACTGGACACGCTGTGGCCGCACCTTCCGGCCCTGCTGGACCGGCTGGACGCCCACGCCCGGGGCCTCGCCGGGCTTTCCCCGCAGGGCGAAGGCCGCTCGGAGACCCGGGTGCAGCGCAGCCGGGGGCGCGAGCTCGCGGACTGGGAGGGGCTGCGCGGCTGGTTCAGCGACACCGACGGTCAGGGCAGCCAGGTCGATCAACTGCGGGACGCCACCCTGCGGGCCCTCCAGTCGCTGCTGGCCAACGCCAAGCGGATGCTGCGTTCGGCCACCGGGGAGATGTCGCGGCGCCGGGATCTGCTGCGGCTGGCCCGGTGGTTCGACGAGGCCGCACCGCAGGACGCGCACGACATCGCCGTCGCCGCCTTCGGGCTGTACGGTGCCCGCCACCTGGGCATCCCGCCTGCCACCGATGAGGTGGTGCCCGCCCACACCAGCTGGTGGACCGGCCCGGTGGTCGAGGTCCCGGTCGCGCTGCGCGAGAGAGGCAGCCGCGCGCAACGGGGCCGGGCGTCGTCGGTGGAGGACCACTCCACGCAGAAGGAGCGGCTCCGGGAGGCCGCGCGCAAGCAGGCGGCGGACAGGAAAGCGGCGGCGGACGAGCTGCGCAGCGCGTCGGGCCGCTTCGACGACGTACGGCTCACCTCGGCGGCGCTCGGGCTGCTCCTGGAGCTGTTGGCCACGGCGCTCGGGAACGCCCAGCTCAAGCGGAGCGCCGGTGCGGACGGGGAGGGAACGCCGGGGTTCGGCCTGGACGCGGCGTGGAGCGAGGACGCCGATCTGGGTATCCGGCTCACCGTGCACCGGACGGCGGGTGGCCGCACACTCCTCCACTCGGCCGACGGGGACCTGCTCCTGGACGACCTGGAGCTGGTCATCGGCCGGCCCTCCGCCACGGCCGACGGTGAGGCGGAGGTGAACGTGTCATGACCCTCCCTTCCGCCCACGACGTGGCCCTCGCAGCCGAACGCCGCACCGCGGCCCGGCTGTTGCTCGCCCATCCGCTGGTCACGTCGGACGGTCCGCACGCCGACCTCTTCCCACTGGTCCGCAGGCACGCCGACTGGCTGGGCAAGCGGTTCCATCAGGTGCTCGGCTATCGCCTCCTGGTCGACAGTTCCTACGCCCGGCTGTTCAAGGCCGGGCTGGGAGCACGGGCGGGACACCGGCTTGTGCGGTCCACCGGCACTTCCTTCACCCCGCACACGTACGCCTGCCTCGCGCTGGCTCTGTCGGTGCTGGTGACCGCGCCCGAGCAGATGCTGTTGTCGCAGCTGGTCGCCGATGTCCGGGCCGCGGCGGCCGACGCGGACGTCGAACTGGAGGAGACGGGCCGGGCGGCCGGGAAGCGGACCCTGGTCGCGGCTCTGCGCCAGCTGGTCGAGTGGGGCGTACTCATCGAGACGCATGGCCACGTGGCCGCCATCACCCAGGAAGCCGGCGGAGAGGCTTTGATCACGGTGGACCGCGAGCTCGCCCGCGCAGTCGTTGCCGGACCGCTCGCCCAGGCCCGGGACGGCGCCGATCTGGTCCGGAGGGCAGCGGACCCGGGCTTCGGAGGACCTCGTACCTATGTGCGCCGGATGCTCGTCGAGACACCCGTCGTCCACCTCGACGAACTGACCGACGCCGAACGCGACTGGCTGCGTACCCGGCAGCGCCGGGAAGCCCAGGCATTCTTCGAACTCCTCGGTCTGGAGACGGAGATCCGTGCCGAGGGAGTGGCGCTGGTCGACCCCGAGGAGGAGCTGACCGATCTCCACCTTCCCGGCACAGGAACCGTCGCCCAGGCCGCACTGCTGCTGGTGGAACGGCTCGTTGAACGGCTTCGTCCGCCCCGTCCCGGACATCCTGCGACCGGCGGCGTCCTCGTCGTCGGGGTGGCCGTTCCGGACGGCCTGGTGGATGAGCTGCTGGCTGACCTGGTCGCCGAGTACGGGGGCCGCAGCAACTGGCAGCGCGGCTATCTGGAAGATCTCCACGCCCTGCGGGAAGCCGTGCTGGACCTGCTGGCCCGCATGCGGCTGCTGGCCCCGGCCGGCCCGGTGCGGGCCGAGGGGGAAGGGCTGCCGGAGGGGTACGCCGACGAGCTGCCGGAAGGACGCCAGGTGACCGATGTCCGGGGAGCCCGGCCGGGCGGCGAGGGCTGGGTGCTGCTCGCCGCTGCGGCCCGCTACGCCACCCGCGTCACCGTGCGCACGGCCGGCACGGACCGCGAAGTTACCGAAGCACAGCAGGAGTTTCCGCTATGAGCACCGACGCGCGTGGCCTCGTCCCGCTGCCACGTTCCGCCCCGTCGCCGACAGCCGGTACCCGGTTCCGGCTGCACCGCGCGGGCATCCAGAACGTCTGGCAGTACGACGAGCAGGAGTTCGCCTTCGGTGACGGTCGACTGCTGCTGCGCGGCAAGAACGGCGCGGGGAAGTCCAAGGCCCTGGAAATGCTGCTTCCATACCTGCTGGACGGCGACTCCCGGGCACTGGACGCGACCGGCACCGGGCGGACGACGCTCGCCTGGCTGATGCTGGACGGCTTCGAGCAGACCAACCGCCTCGGCTACCTGTGGGTGGAGTTCCGGGGCACGGCCGAGGGCGGCGACCACCGCTACTTGACGCTCGGCGCCGCCGTCCGCGCCTCGAAGTCGACGCAGAAGGCGGTGCCGACCTTCTTCGTCACCCCGCTACGGGTCGGTGAGGACCTGCACCTGGTCGAAGCGGGCAAGCCGCTCCCCGTCGACCGGCTCAAGGAGCTCATCGGATCCGACAACGCGACGGACCGAGCGGTCGACCACCGTGCTCGCGTGGCGCGGGACCTCTTCGGCATCACCGACGCGACGCGCTACCGCAACCTCACCCAACTCCTCCACCGGCTGCGGCGCCCCACGGTCGGGGACCGCATCGAGCACGGGGGCCTGGCCGTCCTGCTGAGCGAGACCCTGCCGGGACTCGACGAGGACGTGGTCGAGAAGGTGGCACGCAACCTCCACGACCTGGACGCCGTACGGGACGAACTCGGCCGCCTGGAACGTACCGACGCAGCGCTGCGCACGTTCCTCGCCGACTACCGCCGCTACCTCGCCGGAGTGCTGCGCGCCTCGGCCCGGAACGTGAGCAGGGAACTGGACGCCCTCTCCCGACGGCGCCGAGCGGCCGGGGACGCCGCGCAGCGAACGGGCGACCTGAAGAGGCGGGAGGAGGAGTCGGAAGCCGGGCTGGAGACCCTGCACGAGGAGGAACGGACCGCCCGGACGGAGCTTGCCGCTCTGCACGCCAGTCACGCCTACCGCAGCCTGCGCGAACTGTCGGAACGCCGCAGCACGGTGGAAGCCCTGCACACCACGGCCCTGACCGCCTTCACCGCCCTGCGCAGCGCGCACGGGGCGGAGGAGGGCGCGGCGGAACGACTGGCCGAGGGCGTCGAAGACCTGGGGAGCCGGCTCACCGAGCTGGGGACCGAACACCGCGAGCTGCTGTCCCAGGCGGAGAAGGCGGGGCTTCCGACCGGCCATCTCGGCGATGCGGTGGCCCTGCCGCACACGGTCCGCTCCCAGGCGACACAGACGGAGCTGACCAGTCCGGACGGGGAGCCGCAGACCGTACGGCACCGGCCGGTGGCTCGCGTGGACACGGCCACGACAGAGGCCGGGCTGCGGTCCTGGCAGGGGCAACTGGAGGACGCCGAAGCGGTCGTACGGAACCGGACACGGATGGTCCAGGAGGTGACCCGTCTTTCCTCGCAGGCCGACGAGGCCCGGGCCCAGGCGGCGCAGGCCGACACGGAGCGGGAACGGCTGGAGGGCGAGACGGAGGAGGCCGCCGGCCGTCTCGAAGTCAGCCGCGAGAAGGTCGCCGAGGAGAGCCGTGGGTACGCCGACGAGGTCGCCGTGTGGGTGGAGAGCACGCGGATCGCGTCGGGGCCCGACTGTCCGCCCCTGGACGCCGTCCTCGCTGAAGTGGCCGGCGAAACCTCCTCCGACGCCCCGTTCCCGGAGCGCACGCTCCCGCCCGACATCGACACCCGCGCGCGTCAGACGGCCCATGCGGCCCTGGAGCCGTACGCCGATCACCTCACCCGGCACCGCGACGCACTGGCGCTCGGCGTGAGCCGGCTCGGCGAGGAGATCGACCGCCTGTCGAAGAAGAAGCAGGACTGGGAGCGGCGTACCGACCCCGAGCCTCCGGCTCCGTACCACCGCACCGCCGAAAGGAACCCTGCCGGTGGAGCGCCCTTCTACCGGCTGGTGGACTTCGCGGAGCACGTGACCTCCGCCGACCGGGCCGGCCTGGAGGCGGCGCTGGAGGCAAGCGGGATCCTCGACGCGTGGGTCGGCGCGGACGGGGCCCTTCTCGATCCCCTCACCCGGGACACGCTTCTCCAGCCGTGCCTTGTGCCGCCGGGAGCACAGAGCCTCGCCTCGGCCCTGCGTCCGGCCGCGCAGCCGGAGTGCGGCGTCACCTCCGAGCAGGTGGAGCGCCTGCTGGCCGCCATCGCGCTCGTACCGGCCTCGGAGACCGCCGCTGCCAGCGCGGTCCACTTCGACGGAAGCTGGCGTCTGGGCACCCTCCGCGGCCGACACCACAAGAGCGTCGCCGAGTACGTGGGAGCAGCCGTACGCGCCGAGACCCGGCGGCGCGTCCTCGCCGAGCTGGAGGACCGGCTCGGGCAGACGGAACAGCGGCTGGCCGACGCCCGTACCGAACTCGCCGCGGCCGATTCCGGGCGGCGTGCCCTCACGCTCGCCGAACGGGACTTTCCCCGTGCCCGGCAGCTCTCCGACGCCTGGAGCAGGACCACTTCGGACGAGAAGGCGCTGCGGGACCTGACCGCCAAGGCGACCCGTGCGGCACGGCTGGCCGAGGATGCCCGCGCTCTCGCCGTGTCGGCGCGCACCGAGGCGGATGCCACCGCGACCGCCCATGACCTGCCCACCGACGCCACCGCCCTGGACCGCGTACGAACCGCACTTGCGGCCCTGCTCAGCGGTATCGGTCACTTGCGCAGAGCGGTCAGTGGCACGGTCGGGCGGCTCGGCGGAAGCCGGGCGGACGACGGGCGGTACGAGCGTGCCCGGGAGGGGCGCCTGGAGGCGGAAGGAAGCTACCGGCTTCGCCTCCACCAACTGCGCACCGCGCGACAGGATCTGCGGACCCGCGAGGCAGCCGTCGGATCCTCCGAGGAGGAGATCCTCGCCCGCGAACAGAACGCCGAGCAACGCATCGCGAACGCCGTCGACGCCATCCCGGCGGCAGAGCGCACCCACGGCGAACTCCGCGACCTGCGCGTGCGTGCTGAAGAAGAGGAGAAGCGCCTGCGCGAGGAGCTGACGGACCAGGAGACGACGGTCATCGACACCGGCCGCACCCTCCGCGAGGCTCTCGATCGTCCGGAGGTCATCAACGGGGCGGGGCTGGACCGGTCCTCTCTGCCCGACCACGTCTCGGACAACCCCGGTTCGGACGTCCGCGACCGCCTGCGCGCGCTGCGCTCACTGGCCGACGCGGTGGAGCAGGCCCTCGGCCGTTCGAGGGGAGAGGTGTCGGACAGCACTCTGCTCAACCGCCACACGGAGCTGCGCGACCAACTGGCGGGCGGATACGACGCACAGCTGGAGGAGCGCGACGGCATCAAGGTGTGCCGCCTGCTCGACGACCACGGTTCCCACGATGTCGCGGTCGTGGGCGAGCGGATCGCCGTCCGGACCGCAGAGGACCGGGGTCGGCTCACCGAGCGCGAACGCGAGGTGTTCCAGCGGTTCCTGACCGGCGAGCTCGGCGATCACCTCTCCACGCAGGTCATCACCGCGGCCCATCTGGTCGCGGCTCTCAACGACACCCTGAAGACCGTACGGACCTCGCACGGCCTCGGCGTGGAACTGCTGTGGAAGCTCGACGAGGACGTGGACGCGGACGTGCGGGCGGCCGTCGAGCTGCTGCGCAGCCCGTCGAGCCTGCGGACGCGCGAGCAGACCGAGCAGCTGCGTGAGGTGCTGCAACGCCGCATCGAGGACGCCCGCCGTGCCGACCCCTCGGCCGGCTACACGGCCCATCTGCGGACCGCACTGGACTACCGCGCATGGTTCCGTTTCCACACCTTCGTGGTCGAGGACGCGGCCCCAGGGCGCAGGAGGAAACTGACCGGCCGCACCGGACTGAGCCAGGGGGAGCAGCGCGTGCTCTCGTACCTCGTGCTCTTCGCAGCCGCTGCCGCGCACTTCACCAGCCTCGCCGAGTCGGCCCCGCACGCGCCGCGGCTGATCCTCCTGGACGACGCCTTCGCGAAGGTCGACGAACCCACCCACGGGCGGCTGGGCCGCATCCTCGTCGACCTCGATCTCGACTTCGTCCTCACGAGCGAGCGGCTGATGGGCAACTGGGCCGAGGTTCCGTCCCTGCACATCTACGAGTGCCTACGCGACCCCCATGTGCGCGGGGTGGCCACGTTGCACTACACCTGGAACGGTCGGCACCGGCGTCTGGCATCGGTATGAGCGCACTCCCGGCCGCCACACGCAGCTGGCTGGCAGGACCAGGTCTCGCCCGGCTCTGGGGCGCGGTACGCAAACGTCTGGAAGGCAACGGGGTGCAGTCCACCGGTTCCCTCCGGCTGACCGCGGTGAGCGCGCAGGAACGGAACGACCTGTCACTCCTGCTGGGCAAACCCCTCACAGGTACGGCCGTGACCGTGCGGCTCGACGCGCTCGACGCACGCCTGCGCACCTCGGCCGCGGGACTCGGACTCAGGGAGGTTCTGGAGGAACTCGGCCCACCGCTCACGGACCGCCGCGCGGCCCGCGAGGACGACGCGGCACAGCGCCGGCATGTGTGGTCGTCGCTCACCTCGTCACTCGACGCCTCTCCGCTCGCCGGGCAGGAGTGGACCCGGCAGTGGTACGACGTGCTGCGCCGCACCGGCGTTCCGAGAGGGGTGACGCCCGAAGCGGCGGTGCGGACGCATCAGCAGGCCGTCCAGGTCCTCACCGTGCTGCTCGATCCGGAACGCACCGGCACGCGAGGCCGAGGGGAACTCGCCGCGACGGCGACCGGTTCGGCGCACGGTCTGGACGACGGCACCTGGCTCGCCCGCCTCGTCCAACGCGGCGTCGCACTGGCCCATGACACTGACCTCCCCGACAACGCGGCCGGCCGTCGCGCGTTGTGGCGGCTGGTCTCCGTCACACCGGACGAGGTCTCCAGCACGGTGCTGACCTACGGTCTGCGGCCCACCGGCGAGGGCTGGCGCGAGAGCTCACTGCGAGAGCGGGCCGCCCATCACGCCGAAACCCACCTGACACCGCGCGATCTGCTCGACCTGCGGCTCCAACTGCCCGCCGGAACCGTCATCCACATCTGCGAGAACCCGCGCGTGGTGGAAGCCGCGGCCGACGCGGCATGCGCCAAGCCCTTGGTCTGCACCTCCGGCAGCGCCGCCACGGTGGTTTTCACACTCCTCGACGCACTCGCCGCCACCGGCTGCCGCTTCGCCTACCACGGCGACTTCGACTGGCCGGGCATCGCGCTGGCCAACCGGATCATCCGCCGCTACGAAGCCCTGCCGTGGCGCATGGGCGCCGAGGACTACGAACGCCTCGCCGCAGCCAGCCAGGCGGAGGGCGTACCTCAACTACCCCTCGACGGCCGCCCGGTCGATGCGGACTGGGACCCGGACCTCGCCCCTGCCATGGCCGCGCTCGGCGTCGCACTCCATGAGGAGGCGACTCTTGACCTGCTGGTGGAGGACCTGTCGTGAAGAATCCCCCGGGCTGCCTCCGCGGACACTCAAGTGCGCCGGCTCCGCCAACCGTACGGTCGCTGTGTAACCACCTCCTGTCCAGCCGGTTGGTCGCGTTGCTCATGGCGATCAGGGAGACCAGCGCGACGAGCCGGTCCTCGTCGTAGTGGTTGCGCGCCGGCGCCCACGTCTCGTCCGAGACGCCCTCGTGGCCGTCGATGATGCGAGTGGTCCGCTCGATCACACCCGTCCGGGCCCGGGAAGGAGGCGAGGCCATCACGGCTCTCCGCCATCCGGACGGGGACGCTGGTGAAGGTCTTCGCGTCGCCCAGGTGGATGTGGTGCCGTCCGGCTACGGGGTCCTCGCGGAGTCGCATGCCTTGACCGCCCGGCGAACAGCCGCGGATCAGCGCAGCGGCTCGGGCAGTTCCTCGCGGTGGACGATGCCCAGGCGCTGCGTCGCGCGGGTCAGTGCCACGTACAGGTCGCTGGTCCCGAACCGCCCCGGCTCCACGACCAGGACATGGTCGAATTCGAGCCCCTTGGCCTCGCGCGGGCCGAGCAGCACCACAGTACGGGTGAGGTCGGGTTCGGCGCCGGCGGTGACTCCGTCGAGCGGGGCCGCGATCTCCTCGTGCAGTTCGCGGGGTGCGATCACCGCGAGGCGCCCCTCCTCGGGCGTCAGCTCCGCGACGGCCCGCGCCACCGCGCCCGCCAGATCCGCACCGGCGTCCCGCGTCCACGGCGTCCGGCCGGTGGACCGTACCGAGCCGGGCGGCTCGAACGACGGGTCCTGGGCCCGTACGACCCTGGCGGCCAGCTCCATGATCTCCGCGGGCGTACGGTAGTTGACCCCCAGCCGCACGTGTTCGAAGCGGTCGCCGACGTACGGCTCCAGGATCTTGTCCCACGAGCCGACGCCCGCCTCCTCGGAGGTCTGCGCCGGATCACCGACCAGGGTCATCGAGCGGGTCGGTGACCGGCGCATCAGCAGCCGCCATGCCATCGGCGACAGTTCCTGCGCCTCGTCGACGATGATGTGCCCGAACGCCCAGGTCCGGTCGGCGGCGGCCCGCTCGGCCGCGCTCCGGTGGTCGGCCTCCTCCTGGCGCTCGGCCATCCGCTCGGCATCGATGATGTCGTGGGCGGCCAGGACCTCGGACTCCTCGTCCTCGAACTCGTACGTCTCCGATCCCCGGGACAGCTCCAGGACGCCCTGCGCATAGGCGATCCGTTTCTGGCGCTCGGCCTCGGCGGCGGCCCGCTCGGCGCTGTCGTCGGCCCCGAGCAGTTCGGCCGCCTCGTCGAGGAGCGGCACATCGGCCGGGGTCCACTCCCCGTCGCCGGGAACGCGGCGGATGGCTTCGGCGTCCTCCTCCGGTACGTACACCGGCTCGGCCAGATAGTCGGCGAGGAATTCCTCGGGGGTGAGGGCCGGCCACAGCTCTGCGACGGCGGCGTGCACCTCCTCGCTGATGGCTACGCCCTTGCCGAGCTGGGCGATGTCGTCCGGACCGAGGAGGTTGGGGCCGCCGTACGGGTCCGCGCCGATGCGTTCGGTGAGCTGTGCGGTGAGGGCGTCGATGACGTGGAACGTGAAGTAGGGACGGGCCAGGTTGTGCGGCAGGCCGGTCTCGCGGGCCGCCCGCCGGGCCTCGTGGGCGATCTCCCAGTCCAGGACGAGATCCCCGTCGTCGTGCGGGATGACCACCGGCGCGCCGGGTTCGGGCAGCCCCTGCCTGGCGCGTACGGCGAGGGCGAGCGCCTCGGCCATCCCCGCGCCGCCCTTGACCGCTGCCGCACGGGGGGTATCGGTGCCGCGGGCGTGCACACCGGGGAACAGCTCGGCCTGCGTGGCGAGCATGACCCCGGTCTCGCCGAGGGCGGGCAGCACCTCGCCGATGTAGCGCAGAAAGGCCGGATTGGGGCCCACGACCAGGACCGCGCGCTTGGCCAGCAGCTCACGGTGCTCGTACAGCAGGAAGGCCGCACGGTGCAGTGCGACCGCCGTCTTGCCCGTGCCGGGGCCACCCTCGACGACGAGGACGCCGCGGTGCGGAGCGCGGATGATGCGGTCCTGCTCCGCCTGGATGGTCCGGACGATGTCGCCCATGCGGCCGGTTCGGGCGGAGCCGAGCGCGGCGAGCAGCACCGCGTCACCGCTCGGGTCCTCGAAGCCGCTGCGTTCGCGGTCCCCGAGATCGAGGATCTCGTCGTGCAACTCGGTCACCGTGCGGCCCTCGGTGGTGATGTGCCTGCGTCGGCGCAGCCCCATGGGCGTATGCCCGGTGGCGAGATAGAACGGCCGGGCGACCGGTGCCCGCCAGTCGATCAGAAGGGGCGTGTGTTCGGTGTCGTCCTCACGAATTCCGATTCGGCCGATATGGTGCGCACCGCCGTCGTGGAGATCGATTCGGCCGAAACACAGTGAACCGTCCACCGCGTTCAGGGCTGCCAGCAGACCGGAACGCTCGGCCACGAGCACATCGCGTTCGACGCGGGCCTGCAGACCGTTCCCCACCGGGGACAACGCCTCCTCGACATGCTGCGCGGTGACCCCGCGCAGCGTGTCGACACGGTCGTAGATCCGGTCGATGAATTCCTGCTCCCTCTGCAATTCGACGTTTTCGCGAGTTGACAAAATCGCTCCCTGCCGGATATGGTGCTTCTTAGTGGCCCCCATTGAGGGGCCTTTTCTGTGGGCGCACAGAACCACTCAATATACGTGAGGAAATCCCCGTTCCACAATTGCGGAACGGGGATTTTGCCGATAGGTCACCGAGCGGGTTCGGACACCTGGGTCGTTCCGGGAGGCACCGACGCCACTCCCCCGGCGCTCCCACGCTTTCGTCCGCCGCAGGCCCAGGGCCGCGAAGACCGTGACCATGGCGCGGACCGCCACTACGGCAAGGAGTGCGGCGAGGTTCCGCCCGACACGGATCCGGCTCTCGCGTCCCCGAACTCCACTGCCTGGCCGAGGGCCTGGCCCTGGAACTCGGGTCCGGTCCCGACTCCGACGCCTCCCGCGCCGCTCTCGACCTCATCGCGGCACGCGTCCGGCCGTCCTTCCCGGGCGCTGCCGCCAGTACGAGTGACCTGGAGAGGGCCGGGGGGCGGAGGTGGCCGGAGGTGGCCGGAAGGAGTCGCACTCGGCGACCACCACCCAGAATGCACCTTTCTTACCCACATGCGAATCTGGTGATGGCCCATCGTCCGAGATCCGCACAGGAGGCACGATCGTGGGCAAGAAGCAGAGTCGGCAGAACCGCGGTGCCCGCACCGGCGGCCACGAACGCAGCGCTGCTCCGGAGACGAAGGAGCAGACGCGGCCAACGGCTGCTCAGGAGACGGTGCACTCGATCTCAGAACAGGTCTCCCACCGGAAGCAGCGGAGGTTCGGCCACAACTGATCCTTCGGAGAACCACGACAACCGCCCTCCGCGGTGGCATCCCCCTTGCGGGACCGCCACCGCGGAGGGCGGTTTTTTGTTGTGGGTGCCGGTGAGGGGGATCTGCTGAGGGGGCCGGCCGAGGGGTGCGCCAAGGGGGTGCCAGGGGGCTGAGTCGTTCCGTCAGCCCGCCGTCGACCCGCCGTCCGTCCGTTCCGTGATCCGGTGAACGCGCGGACGCGCGAGTCCGCGAGTCCGCGAGTCCGTGATCCGGTGAACTCTGGACGCGCGAGTCCGCGAGCCGCCCGAGCCGCCCATGCGCCGCGCGCCGGCCGCCCGTCGGCCACCCCCGACTCACCCCCGATCCGCCCGCGCGACTCCACATGAACTCCCGCCGATACGCCACCCATTCGGGGCGCGGCGGGAGGTTTATCTACGCGCGGAGCCATGACGCCCGAACGATCATTCGGGCATATCAGACCAGTTCTTCCGCAGCTATTACCGGCCGGTACCGATAGCTGCTAGAAACGTGGCGCTCAATCAACCCCCCACCCACCCCCCACACTTCGGAGGGCTGACAGCCATGTCAGTACGGAGATTCTGGGCGTCCGCATCCACTCTGGTCCTCGCCGCCGTGGCCGCGCTGGGCGTTGCCCAGCCGGCCTCGGCAGATTCCTCGGCCGCCGCCGGCGGGTACGTCGCCCTCGGCGACTCGTACTCCTCCGGCGTCGGTGCGGGGAGCTATCTGTCCGACAGCGGCGACTGCCGCCGCAGCACGAATGCCTACCCCTACCTCTGGGCAGCCGCGAACTCGCCTTCCTCCTTTGCCTTCGTGGCCTGTTCGGGCGCCACGACCGGTTCGGTGGCCGGGACCCAGTTGGGGGCGTTGAACTCGTCCACCGGTCTGGTCAGCGTCACCGCGGGCGGCAATGACGTCGGGTTCGCCGATGTCATGCAGGACTGCGTGCTGTCCGGCGAGGCCACCTGCCTCAGCAGCGTCAGCTCGGCCGTGTCGCAGATGCAGAACTCGCTTCCGTCCGGCCTGAGTTCGCTCTACGGTTCCATCCGCTCGCGGGCCCCGCAGGCCCGAGTCGTGGTGCTGGGCTACCCGCGCTTCTACCAGCTGAGCGGCAGCTGCATCGCCGGGCTCTCGGAGAAGGAGCGGGCGGCCATAAACAATGCGTCCGACGTGCTGAACGGGGTCATCGCCAAGCAGGCGGCAGACGCCGGGTTCACGTTCTCCAGCGTGGTCGACGAGTTCACCGGGCACGAGCTGTGCTCCGGCGACGCGTGGCTGCACAGCGTGTCGCTCCCGATCTACAACTCGTACCACCCCAAGGCCGCCGGACAGTCCGGTGGTTACCTTCCGGCCTTCCGCTCGGCCGCGTAGGACGCGGACGACGGAGGTTCAAAAGTGCGGCGGGCCGCCGGGGTTTCCCCCGGAAGCCCGCCGCCCTGCTGCCACCGTCAGGCGGGAGTCGACGTGACGCCCGGCCGATGCAGGGTCAGGGCGGTGAATGCGGCGAGTACGGCGGTGGCCGCGGCCGCCCACCAGCCGTGGCGGAACGCGTCGAGCACCTCGCCCGGCCCGTCCGGCGCACCGAGCAGCGTGACCATCAACGCCACGCCCAGCACCGAACCCGTCTGGCGGGCCATCGTCGTGACGGCCGATCCGGTGGCGAAGCGGGTGGGCGGAAGGGCCGTGGCTGCCGCGCCGACCAGGGTGGGGAGGGCCAAGCCGACGCCGATGCCGGTGACCACCATGCCGGGGAGGAAGTCGCTCGCGTAATGCGGGGCCGTATCGAGTGCGACGGCCCACCAGGCCAGCCCCGAGGCGAACAGCAGGCAGCCGAGTACCGCGGTGCGGCCCGCCCCGAGCCGACGGACGACCGGTCCCGAGAGGACGGCGAGCACGGGCACGACCAACGGCCCCGGCGCGATGGCGAGTCCGGTACGGATCGCCGAGTACCCCCACACCTGCTGGCACCAGAGCACCGACGTCAGCAGCATCGCCGCGAACGCGACGGTGAAGAGCAGAGCCGCGAGGGTGGCCGTCGCGAAGACCCGGGTACGCAGCATCGGCAGTTCGACGACCGGGGCCGGGTGCCGGGCGGAGCGTGCCCAGAAGCCCGCGACGAGAACGACCGTCGCGATCAGCGGGACCAGGACCCCCGGCGAACTCCAGCCCCAGTCATCGGCCTTGACCAGGGCGAACGCCAGCGCACCGATCGCGAGGGTGAGCAGCACCGCCCCGACGAGGTCCGGGAAGGGGCCCTCGCGGTGCGGGCGGGCATCGGGCAGCAGCCGTACGCCCGCGAGCAGCCCGATCACGCCGACCGGCACATTGACGAGGAAGACCCAGCGCCAGTCGGCCTCCACCAGCACGCCACCGACCACCGGACCGAGCCCGGCCGCGATACCGCCGATCGCCGCCCAGCTCCGGATGGCCCGGGGGCGGCGCTCCACCGGGGTGTTGACGAGCAGGAGGGCGAGGGACGTCGGCATGAGCGCGGCGGCTCCGACGGCTTGCAGTGCGCGGGCGGCCACCAGCCAGCCGACTCCCGGGGCGAGGGCGCAGAGCGCGGACGCGACGGTGAAGACCGCCAGTCCGAGAAGGAAGCCGCGGCGGTGGCCGTACCGGTCGGCGAGCCTGCCCGCGACGACCAGCAGGGCGGCGAAGACGATCGAGTACGCGTTGAGCACCCAGGACAGTGAGGCGAGGGAGCTGCCGTCGAACGAGTCGCCGAGGGCGGGAACCGCGACATTGACGATGAACAGGTCGAGATTCACGACGAAGACACCGGCCGCAATGATCCAGACAGTGGCCCGCGAGGAGCGAGAGGCGACGGAGGAGGAAGAAGAGGGAGACGGGGCGGGGGGAGCCGGAGCGGCTTCGTGGGGGGCCGTCCGATCAGCCTCGGAGGCGGGTGAGTTTGATTTTCCAACTGTCATGGCGGCAAGGTAGCGCCAGTGAGTTTGAGATGGCAACCTTGTGGTGATGAGTGCTGCACAGGAACCCCACGCCCGCACCGCCCCGACGGTCACGCTGCCCGGCCGGCCCTGCTCGGCTGCCGCCGCGTTGCATGTGGTGGGTGAGAAATGGGCGCTGCTCGCGGTGCGCGAGATCTTCTTCGGCAACCACCGGTTCGAGGCGATCGCCCGTAACACCGGCGCACCCCGCGACCGTCTCGCGGTGCGGCTGCGCTCACTGGAGCAGGCAGGAGTGGTCGAGCGGCGGCCGTACAACGAGCGCCCGCTCCGTTACGAGTACCACCTGACCGATGCCGGACGCGATCTCGCGCCGGTCATCCGGGCGCTGCTGGACTGGGGCGACCGGTGGGTACGGGAGGATCGGCCGGTGGTCATGGTCCACGAGCCGGCCGCGGACCCGGATGCCCATGTGCATACAGGCGAGCACGCAGACGTACACGCCCACGCGCATGATCTCGATGCGGCATGGATCTGCCGCACTTGCGGCGAGGAAGTCGTGATGAACACGCTGACGGTCGATGTCCGCGCCCCCGGGTGGGACCGCTCGGGCCCCAGGGAGCCGAGCCCGTCCGACGACTGAGAACGGCGTCAGCAGGCGGCAGACGGCCCACGTCAAACAACACGCGTCAAACAGCACGCATCAGGTAAACGCGCATCGGGCAGCCGGCAACCGACAGCCGGGACATCAGTACCGCTCGACGAGGTGCTCCCGGCCCGCCGGGGGCTCGTACGGCTCGGGCCAGAAGTCGGTGATCTCGCTGATCCGCCCCGTCACGTCGAACACGAAGAAGTGAATGGCGGGCAGTTCCTCGGCGCCGACCGTGAAGCGCGTACGCACGGCGACCTGCTGCCCCTGGCCGTCGGCCACCACGCGCTCGACTCGGACGCGCCAGTCCCCCGGGTACTCCCGGTTGAACCGCAGATACCGCTCCTTCCCGCGAATGCGTTCGCGGGTCTGCGGCAGGTCGTACAACACCTCGTCGGCCAGCGTCGCGGCGAAGGCGTCCCAGTCGCGGGCGTCGGCCGCGCTCCAGTACGTCTCCACCACGGCGCGCAGATCGGCAGTCGTTGTCATGGTTCCGAGTCTGAACCCCACCACTGACAATCGGCCCCGGTTCAGGAATCGGCCGCCTTCGACGCCTTGATGGAGTACATCAGCGGAATGCGCGGCCGGTCGGCCGGGAAGCGGTAGAAACCGTCGCTCTGCCGTTCCAGCGACGAGAAGCGGGCGAAGAGCGAGGCGTCGTGCTCGTGCAGGAACTCGATCCGCAGCCCGGCGGCGGCCAGCGCCGACACCACCTCGCCGATCGGGTGCTGCCATTCGACGCTGCGGTTGTGGACGGTGGGCGCGTCGAGATCCGCGTACGTGCCGGGCGTCTCGTCCACCCAGGCGTCGCGGCTGAAGTAGTCGTGCTCGACCTTCGTCCCGGTGGAGTCGTCGAGGCAGTCCGTCATCGGATGGAACTCCGCCAGGTAGAGGAATCCGCCGGGCGCCACGAGCGATGCGGCGGTTTCGGCCCAGCGGCGGGTGTCGGGCAGCCAGTTCAGCGCGCCGATGCCGGTGTAGACGACGTCGTACGACGAGTCGGGGACGGCCTGCGCGGCGTCGTGGACGTCGGCCGCGACGAACGCCGCCCGGTCCTGGCCGAACCCGAGCTCGCGGGCCAGGGCGCGCGCGGTCTCGACGGCCGGTTCGGAGAAGTCCAGACCGACGACCTGTGCGGCGCCGTGCCGGGCCCACGAGAGGGTGTCGACCCCGATGTGGCACTGCAGATGCAGCAGCGACTTGCCCGTGACGTCCCCGACCTCGGCGAGCTCGAAATCGCGCAGGGCGTCCTTGCCGGCACGGAAGGAGTCGAGGTCGTAGAAGTCGCTCATGGCGTGGATGGGGACCCGCTCGTCCCAGCGCGCGCGGTTTGCCTCGTGCCAGTCGGCAGGGGTCGGTGCGTACATGCCGGGAGGTTATCCACAGGCTGCGGACGATGCGAACGAATTGTCGGCGTTCCGACGCAGAATGGGGGACATGACTGAGACCACTGGCTCGACGACGGCCCCCTCCGCCCAGCCCCCCGCTTCCGCGCCGGAGTGGGAGCAGCGCTTCCGGGCGCCGCGGGTGTCGTTGCCCGACTGGGCGGAGGACGCACCCGACCGCGCGCTGTTCGTCTCCAACGCCACGGGGACGTACGAGCTGTACGCATGGAACCGCGCCACCGGCGAGCAGCGCCAGGTGACCGACCGGCCGAACGGCACGACGGACGGGGTGCTGACACCTGACGGGGAGTCGGTCTGGTGGTTCAGCGATACCGATGGCGACGAGTTCGGGGTGTGGATGCGCCAGCCGTTCCACGGCGGCGGGGACGGGGAGCCGGGTGACGAACCGGCGACGCCCGGTCTCGGCCCTTCGTACCCGTCCGGGCTCGCGATCGGGCGGGACGGCACGGCGGTGGTCGGCCGTTCGACCGACGAGGACGGGACGACGATCCATGTCGTGCGGCCCGGTGCGGCGCCCGTGGAGATCTACCGCCACCGCGAGTCGGCGGGCGTCGGTGACCTCAGTCATGACGGGACGCTGATCGCCCTGGAGCACACCGAGCACGGCGACGCGATGCACTCCGCGCTGCGTGTGGTGCGGCCGGACGGGACGACGGTCGCCGAGCTGGACGACACCGAGGGCGGCACGAAGGAGCTGGGGCTGTCGGTGCTGGGTTTCGCCCCCGTCGCCGGGGACACCAGGCTCCTGGTGGGGCACCAGCGGCGGGGCCGGTGGGAGCCGATGATCTGGGACCCGACCACGGGTGTGGAGACGGACCTCGCGATCGACCTGCCCGGCGACGTGAGCGCCGAGTGGTATCCGGACGCCTCCGCGCTGCTGATCGCGCACGATTTCGAGGCCCGCAGCGACCTGTGGCGGTACGAGCCGGAGGCGGGCGGCGCCCCCGTCCGGGTGGAGACCCCGGCGGGTTCGGTGTCGGGTGCCACGGCCCGGCCGGACGGCACGGTGGAGTACCTGTGGTCCTCGGCCGCGCAGCCGCCCGTCATCCGGTCCACCTCGGGTGCGGTGGTGCTCGATCCGCCCGGCCTGAAGGCCCCGGCGTCCGTGCCGGTGGAGGACGTGTGGGTGGACGGGCCCGGGGGCCGTGTCCATGCGCTCGTCCAGCGGCCCGCCGCCCCGGCCGAGGGGCCGTTTCCCACCGTCTTCGAGATCCACGGCGGCCCGACCTGGCACGACAGCGACGCCTTCGCCTCCGGCCCGGCCGCCTGGGTGGACCACGGCTACGCGGTCGTCCGGGTCAACTACCGCGGTTCCACCGGATACGGCCGCGCCTGGACGGACGCGCTCAAGCACCGGGTGGGCCTGATCGAGCTGGAGGACATCGCCGCGGTACGGGAGTGGGCGGTGAAGTCCGGCCTCGCGGATCCGGAGAAGCTGGTCCTGGCCGGCGGATCCTGGGGCGGCTACCTGACCCTGCTCGGCCTCGGAACGCAGCCGGACGACTGGGCCCTCGGCCTGGCGGCGGTCCCGGTCGCCGACTACGTCACGGCGTACCACGACGAGATGGAGGATCTGAAGGCGATGGACCGCACACTGATGGGCGGCACGCCGGGGGAGGTTCCCGAGCGCTTCGAGGCATCGTCCCCGCTGACATACGTCGACGCGGTCCGGGCGCCGGTCTACATCTCGGCGGGCGTCAACGACCCGCGCTGCCCGATCCGCCAGGTCGAGAACTACGTCGACCGGCTGAAGGGCCGGGACGCGGTGCACGAGGTGTACCGGTACGACGCGGGACACGGTTCGCTCGTGGTGGAGGAACGGATCAAGCAGGTCCGCCTGGAACTGGACTTCGCCCAGCGCCACCTGACCCCGGAGGCGGCCCCACCCGGCGCGTAGCGGGCAGATGGACGGGCGCCTGTTCCGTCCATACCGAGCAGGGGACACGGCCGTTACGGAGCGGGGGACACGGCCGTCAGCCGGCACCCCGCTCCGGGCCACCGGAGCGGGGTGCGTACCGTGGAGGCGTGTACCGGTTCCTGCTGACCCCGCGATGGTGGGGGATCAACCTCTTCGTCGTGCTGGCCATCCCGTTCTGCGTCTTCATGGGTACCTGGCAGCTCGGCCGCTTCGAGGACCGCGTGCAGACGCACGACGCCGCCGAGAAGCAGCCCGCGCCGGGCACGAGGCCCGCCAAGCCGATCGACGAACTCCTGCCCGTCGACACGGTGACCTCCGGCCGCCCGGCCACCGCCACCGGCCGGTACGCCGACCAGTTCCTGGTGCCCGGACGGGAGTTGGACGACAAGAGCGGCTTCTACGTCCTGAACATGCTCCGTACGGACAGCGGCAAGGCTCTGCCGGTGGTACGCGGCTGGCTGCCCGGCAAGCCAGGCGACACCACCGTGCCCGCCGCACCGACCGGCGAGGTCACGGTGACCGGCGACCTGCAGGCGTCCGAGAACGCCGGCACCGCGGGAGTCGACACGGCGGACGGACTCCCCGACGGCCAGCTGGGCATGATCAGCGCCGCGTCGCTGGTCAATCTCGTCCCGTACGACGTCTACGACGCATGGGTGACGCTCCAGGGCGCCGGCGCCGGCGCCGAGGCCGGTACCGGTGGCGGCGACAAGGCGGGCGACGCGCTGCGTCCCGTACCGGCCGCCGTGGCGCAGGGCACCGGGCTCGACCTGAAGGCGTTCCAGAATCTCGGCTACACCGGTGAGTGGTTCGTCTTCGCCGGGTTCGTGCTCTTCATGTGGTTCCGGCTGGTCCGCCGCGAGGCCGAGTCGGCGCGCGACCTGCGACTGGGCCTCGTCGAGGACACGGGGGCCGGTCCCGGCTCGGAGCCCGAGGCCGGGGCCGCGCCCGAGTCCGAGCCCCAGCCCGGCAAGGACACCGTGGGCACCGGCACGGCCTGAGGCACGCACAGGCCAGGGGCAGGCACGGGCAGAGAGAGCCACGCTCACATGAGGGGCCCGCCGGATCACGATCGACCGGCGGGCCCCTCATGTCATGCCTACAGCCTCTGTCATGCCTCGTACGGGCTCTGTCATGCCTCGTACGGCGTCGTGGCCTGTCCCGGCGTCACGTCGCGGGCGCCAGTACCCCGGTCCGGTAGATCGTGCCCGAGCAGGCGTTGGCGATCTTCGTCTCCGCGACCGGTGCCCCGGCCTCCGGCGTGTGCATCACCGCGACGCTGCCGTCCTGCGTCCCACCGCCGTCCTCGCTGCCGAACTGCGTGACCGTGTCCGTCGTCCCGTCGCCGCTTCCCGAACCGGCGCCGGCGGCCGCGGCGCCACCCGCACCGCCCGAGTCGTCGCTCGGCGTCGGGCTCGGCGAGCCTCCGACGGTGGGACACGTGTCGCTCGGCACCCAGGCGAACTTCACCTCGTACGCCATCGACGGCTTCAGCAGCACCGTCCCCTGCTCCTGCGAAGGGTCGGGCAGTCCGGCCGCCCCGTCACCCGCGGTGTGCTGGACGACCGCGATCCTGGCCGGGTCGGCCGCGCCGATCGCCTCGAAGCCCACGCTGCCGCTGCTGCTCACCGAGCAGTCCGTGCCGGAGACATTGGCGATCCGGAAGGTGCCGTAGACCGTGCCGTCGGCACCGGCCGCGCCGGTCTCGGCCGAGGCGACACCGAGCTGCCCCGGGTCGCAGGTCGGCACCGAGGCCGCCGCGGAGTTGGACGGATCGGCGGCCCCGCCGGCCAGGTGGCCGTCGGTGCCCTGGCCACGGCTGTCGGAGGGGCTGCTCGTGCTCGTGGGCTGGTTCCGGCCGCCATCGGCCTGCCCGTCGTTGTTGCCGCCGCTGTCCTTCCCGCCGGACCGCGAGCCGGTGTCGGTGCCGTTGCCGCCCTGCGCCTGTTCACCGTGTCCGGCTATCGCGGGGTTGGCGGTGGTCGAACCGTCGGAGTTCGCGACATGGACGAAGGCCGGGACCGCGGTGCCGATGAGCAGCGCCGCAGCCGCCAGGCCGACGACGGCCTGCCGTCGCTTGGCGCGCCGGACGGGCACCGCACGCTGCAGATGGTCGAGCGTGCCGTCGCTGGGCTGGATGTTCTGGACGGCGCCGCGCAGCATGCGACGCAACGCGACCTCGTCGATGTCCACACCGCCGCCGCCATCGCCGCCGTCACCGTCGCCGGCACCCGGACCACCGTCCGGGCCCGAGACCGAGACCGAGACCGAGCCGAAGAGGCTGCTCAGACTGCCGAGCTCAGCGGTCTCAGCAGCCCCGACAGATTCAGCAGCCCCGTCAGCGCCGTTGGTCCCGTCAGTCCCAGCGACTCCATCTGCCCCAGCGGCTCCAGCCGTCCCAGCGGCCTTCTCCGGCCCGTGGTTCACAATTCCGTTTCCAGTCCGGTCAATCCGACGCTCACGCCGATGCTCACGGTCGGGGCCGTTCTCGCCCGACGAGCCGTTCTCACGTTCGGGGCCGTTCTCGTACTCGGGCCGGCTCATCCCTGCGCCTCCATCACGACGCGCAGCGCCGCGATCCCGCGCGAGCCGTAGGCCTTGACCGAGCCCAGGGATATCCCCAGTGTCTCGGCCACCTGGACCTCCGTCATGTCCGCGAAGTAGCGCAGCACCAGCACCTCCCGCTGGCGCCGTTGCAGCCCCCGCATCGCTTTGATCAGCGCATCCCGCTCCAGCTGGTCGTACGCACCCTCCTCCGCGCTCGCCATGTCCGGCATGGGCTTGGAGAGCAGCTTCAGCCCGAGGATGCGGCGGCGCAGCGCGGAGCGCGAGAGGTTGACGACGGTCTGGCGCAGATACGCGAGCGTCTTCTCCGGGTCCCGTACCCGGTTGCGCGCCGAGTGCACCCGGATGAATGCCTCCTGCACCACGTCCTCGCACGAGGCCGTGTCGTCCAGGAGCAGGGCTGCGAGACCGAGCAGCGACCGGTAGTGGGCGCGATAGGTCTCGGTGAGATGGTCGACCGTGGTTCCGGCAGCCACGCTCTCCTCAGCGCCCTCGCGCTGCGCGGGCAGCCGTGCGGGACGCGCAGCGGGCATGGGCGCAATCACCGGCATACCGCCGGGTGCGCGGGGCCGTCGGAGCGGGCGCACCGAAGCGCCGCGCAAGGGGCCCACCACTGTGATATCGAGAACCTCTGCCACGCCAGTTGGACACGTTTCCCCCCGTCAGGGTTGTACGCGCGCGGCACCGCGTTTGGCGCTGTGCGAGATGCCCTCATACGTACCTGCTCTTCCCCGAATACCCCGAATGTGCGCCCCGCCGCGCCAGAGGTGACCGCATAGACGCGCACTCCCCGGCCAGTGGTTGCAGCAGGCCGAAAGTCATCGTCGGATACCCCGACACCCCATCTCAAGAGGTTGAGAGCTTCAACTTACTCACAGGGCGTTCACAGAGAGTACAAAACAGGTTCGATCAGGACCGGGGAAACTCCGCCGCCACCGACTCGGCGATCTGTGCCACGTTCAACGCCGCTCCCTTGCGGAGGTTGTCGCCGCAGACGAACAGTTCCAGCCCCCGGGGATCGTCCAGTGACCTGCGCACTCTCCCGACCCAGGTCGGATCGGTGCCGACGACGTCGGACGGCGTCGGGAAGTCGCCCGCCGCCGGGCTGTCGTACAGCACCACGCCCGGTGCCGTCGCCAGGATCTCGTGGGCCCGGTCGACCGCGATCTCGTTCTCGAACCGGGCGTGCACGGACATCGAGTGCGTCGCGATCACGGGTACGTACACACAGGTCGCCGCGACCCGCAGGCCCGGCAGGTCGAGGACCTTGCGGCACTCCTCGCGGATCGCCAGCTCCTCCGAGGACCAGCCGTCCCCCGCCTCGGTCCCGGCCCAGGGCACGACGTTGAGGGCGACCGGGGCGGCGAAGGGGCTGCCTTCCGTGTCCCCCAGGGCCCTGCGTACGTCCCCCGGCTTCGTGCCCAGTTCCGTACCGGCGACCATCGACAGCTGTTCGCGCAGCGCCGCGACACCGTCCCGGCCCACCCCGCTCACCGCCTGGTACGAGGAGACGACCAGTTCCCGCACACCGAATTCGGCGTGCAGCGCTCCGACGGCCACGATCAGCGCCAGCGTCGTGCAGTTCGGGCTCGCGACGATGCCGCGCGGCCTGATCCGTACGGCGTGCGGATTGATCTCGGGCACGACCAGCGGAACGTCCGCGTCCAGCCGGAACGCGGCGGAGTCGTCGATGACGACCGCGCCCTTGGCGGCGGCGATCGGCGCCCACTGCGCGGAGACGTCGTCGGGCACCAGGAACAGCGCCACGTCCACGTCGTCGAAGACGTCCTCGGTGAGCTGGAGGACCTCGCTCTCCTCTCCGCGCACGACCAGCTTGCGGCCGGCCGAACGCGACGAGGCGATCAGCTTCACCTCGCCCCAGACATCCGCGTGCTGCGAAAGGATCTGCAGCATGACACCGCCGATCGCCCCGGTCGCGCCGACGACCGCGAGCGAAGGACGGCGCGCGGTCATCGGCCGGTGCCCCCGTAGACGACGGCCTCGTCGGAATCGCTGTCGAGACCGAAGGCGGTGTGCACGGCGCGCACGGCCTCGATGACGTCGTCGGCGCGGGTGACCACCGAGATGCGGATCTCGGATGTCGAGATCAGCTCGATGTTCACACCGGCGTCCGACAGCGCCTCGAAGAAGCCCGCCGTAACCCCCGGGTTGGTCTTCATGCCGGCGCCGACCAGGGAGATCTTCGCGATCTGGTCGTCGTAGCGCAGCGACTCGAAGCCGATGGTGCCGCGGTTGCGCTCCAGGGCGTCGATGGCCTTGCGGCCCTCGGCCTTCGGCAGCGTGAACGAGATGTCGGTCAGACCGGTCGACGCGGCGGAGACGTTCTGCACCACCATGTCGATGTTGATCTCCGCGTTCGCGATCGTGCGGAAGATCGCGGCGGCCTCGCCCGGCTTGTCGGGCACGCCGACAACGGTGATCTTGGCCTCGGAGACGTCATGGGCGACTCCGGAGATGATCGCGTGCTCCACCTTCTGGTCCCCTTGCGGCTCGTTGCTGACCCAGGTTCCGCGCAGTCCGGAGAAGGACGAGCGGACGTGGATCGGAATGTTGTAGCGGCGTGCGTACTCCACGCACCGGTGCAGCAGCACCTTGGAGCCGGACGCGGCCAGCTCCAGCATGTCCTCGAAGGAGATCCAGTCGATCTTCCGGGCCTTCTTCACGACCCGCGGGTCGGCGGTGAAGACACCGTCCACATCGGTGTAGATCTCACAGACCTCGGCGTCCAGCGCGGCCGCGAGCGCGACGGCGGTGGTGTCGGACCCGCCGCGGCCGAGGGTGGTGATGTCCTTCTTGTCCTGGGACACACCCTGGAACCCCGCGACGATCGCGATGTTCCCCTCGTCCAGCGCCGTACGGATACGGCCCGGCGTCACATCGATGATGCGCGCTTTGTTGTGGACCGAGTCGGTGATGACGCCCGCCTGGCTACCGGTGAACGACTGGGCCTCGTGGCCCAGGTTTTTGATCGCCATCGCCAGCAGGGCCATGGAGATCCGCTCTCCGGCGGTCAGCAGCATGTCGAACTCACGCCCGGCAGGGATCGGGGATACCTGCTCGGCGAGATCGATCAACTCGTCCGTCGTGTCGCCCATCGCTGACACCACGACAACCACCTGGTTGCCGTTCTTCTTGGCATCGACGATTCGCTTGGCGACGCGCTTGATGCCCTCGGCATCGGCTACGGAGGAGCCTCCGTACTTCTGCACGACAAGGCCCACGTGCGCTCCTCGCTCAGTCCATTACTGCTGTCGGCTCAGTTTAACGAGCAGTCCGGAAACGCCCCGCTGATACCACATGCTGAGATGTCCCGCTCAGAACGTGATCATCGGCGTGTCGCTCCGGACCGCTCGTACAGGTGTGTTGCCCGCCGGACAGGCCCGCATTCCCATATGTGGTCCAGCCCACACGCCTGGCGGTCCAGGTCCACGATTCATCGGCCCTCCACCTCCAGCGTGGACCGGAACCCAACCATCCGCCCCTTGGAGGCTCCGCCATGCGCAAGCCGCTGCGCGCACTGCCCCTGCTTCTCGCCCTCACCGCGCTCCCGCCGGCCGCATCCCCGCCCACGCGGGCGGCACCTGCTCCGCCACCCACGCCGACGCTCCGATCCACGCGGGCGCCAACCCCTGGGCCGACATCGTCGGCCACCTGGACCCCGGCACCCCGGTGATCGGCTCCGCCAGGGCGCGGACGAGCTGTGGCGCGTGGCGCGCACGGCCCAACGGCGCGCAACTGGGCTTCATGCGCGACGGCGACCTTCGGTGCGATGGGGGGTGAGAGACAGCGAAGGGTGAGATGCGACGGGGGTGGAGTGCCGAGAGCGGGCGCCCGCTACTGCACCGGCCGCAGCCCCAGCGGACCCGCGATCTCCTCGGCCATCACGCGGCCGGCCTCCTCGGCGAGGTCGTCGTCGATGGTCTCCGAGTCGGTGTCCAGGCCGTCCAGTTCCTGGAGGGGCTGGTTGAGGCGGATGTGGGCGATCAGGGACTGGAGGGCGCGCAGGGTGGCGGAGGCGGTGGAGCCCCAGTTGGAGAAGTAGGAGAACTGCCACCACCACAGGGCCTCGGTCGTGCGGTCCTCCTCGTAGTGGGCCAGACCGTGGCGCAGGTCGGTGACCAGGTCGGCCAGGTCGTCCGAGATCCGGGCCGGGACCGGGGCCTTACGGGGCTCGTACGGGTCGAAGACCTCGGAGTAGACGTCGATCGGCTCCAGCAGGGCGGCGAACCGCTCGCGCAGGCCGTCGGCGTCCGGCTCCGCGCCCAGGTCCGGCTCGTAGCGCTCGTCGGGGACGATGTCCTCGTACGCGCCGAGCCGGCCGCCCGCCAGCAGGAGCTGGGAGACCTGGAGCAGCAGGACGGGGACGGCCTCCTCTGGCTCCTCGACCTTGGACACCTCGGTGACCGCGACGATGAACGTCTTGATCTGGTCGGCGATCTGGACGGCGAAGTCGTCAGGGTCCTGCGTGACGGAGTTCAGCGTGGCGTCAGACATCGAGGGGACCTCCCGTGGGCGCGGTCGCGAACGGTGAGTAGAACATAGCGTCGCTGAACGTAAAGCCGCCGTGAGTCGCGGGAACGGTCCTGGAAACGGTCACCGGAAGAACATCCGGAGACGTGCAGGCGTCAGACATCGAGCAGGCGCCTCCCCTCGAAGGCGCGGCCCAGGGTGACCTCGTCCGCGTACTCCAGGTCGCCGCCCACCGGCAGGCCGCTGGCCAGCCTGGTGACCCGCAGGCCCATCGGCTTGACCATCCGCGCCAGGTACGTCGCGGTGGCCTCGCCCTCCAGGTTGGGGTCGGTCGCCAGGATCAGCTCCGTGATCGAACCGTCGGCGAGGCGGGCGAGCAGCTCGCGGATGCGCAGATCGTCCGGGCCGACGCCCTCGATCGGGCTGATCGCGCCACCGAGCACGTGGTACCGGCCCCGGAACTCACGGGTCCGCTCGATCGCGACGACGTCCTTCGGCTCCTCGACCACGCAGATCACCGACGGGTCCCGGCGCGCGTCCCGGCAGATGTTGCACTGCTCCTGCTGGGCGACATTGCCGCAGACCGAACAGAACCGGACCTTGTCCTTGACCTCCAGGAGGGCATGGGCGAGGCGGCGCACATCGGTCGGCTCGGCCTGCAGGATGTGGAAGGCGATCCGCTGCGCGCTCTTGGGACCGACGCCGGGCAGCCTGCCCAACTCGTCGATGAGGTCCTGAACCACGCCTTCGTACAACGGGAACGCCTTCCTTTCCTGTCCTGCTCTGTTCTGTCCTGGATGAGCCGCGCCGGAGGCTCAGCCGGGTCAGAAGGGGAGGCCGGGCATGCCGCCCAGGCCCTGGGCCAGCGGGCCCAGCTTCTGCTGCTGGAGCTGCTGCGCGTTCTCGTTCGCCGCCTGGACCGCGGCGACGACGAGGTCCGCGAGCGTCTCGGTGTCCTCCGGGTCGACCGCCTTCGGGTCGATCACCAGATTGCGGAGCTCGCCGGAGCCGGTCACGGTCGCCTTCACGAGACCGCCACCCGCCTGGCCCTCGACCTCGGTCCTGGCCAGTTCCTCCTGGGCCGCGGCGAGATCCTGCTGCATCTTCTGGGCCTGCTGCAGCAGTTGCTGCATATTGGGCTGACCACCACCGGGAATCACGGTCACTCCTGGCAATTCGACGACAAAATGTTTCGGTACGCCGAGCCTACGTGGTCACCGGGCAGCGCGCCCCACTCACTGGGGCGCAACTCTTTCGGGTGAGTTTCAGGCAGGCCCTGCCGGGCTCCTATACCTGATCACAGGCCCTGCGCACCCAGGAATACCGCGTTTTCTACCCCATGGCCCACCATTCGGCGGTAGGAAGGGCATGCGCATCAGGACACACAGGCACACCGGTCGTCACGCAAGGTTGCGTACGCGGGACTGTCGGCCACGCCGGAGAGCAGTGAGCACCCCACCGTCGAACACATCGCCACATCAGGCGTCGCTACGCAGAATGCAGAGGAGTACCCGGTGAGTCAGCCGGAGATGCAGCCCGAAGGGCCGCCCCGCAACGAGCCCGGTTCGGCCGGCTCGGCCGGTTCCTCCGGTTCGGGCTCCGGCGCGCGCGGCAGGGATGCCGGGGGCCGGGATCTGACCGGCACGCCGTTCCCACTCGGCGACTGGGGCGAACCCGCCGACCGCCTCGACGAGCTGTACCGCTGGGTCGAGGCCGACGCGCTGCGCACCGCCGACTGGTACCTGGGCGACCGGGTGCGCAAGCGCCGCGGGGCCAGGGCGCTGCGGATCGGCACCGCGATCGGGGCGGTAGCGGGCGCCGCGCTGCCGTTACTCGATCTGACCGGGGCGCTGGACGGGTCGGCGGGCTGGGGCTATCTGTCGCTGCTGCTCGGCGCCGCGTGCATGGCGTGCGACCGGTACTTCGGCCTCACCTCCGGCTGGATAAGGAATCTCGCCACCGCCCAGGCCGTGCAGCGTCGGCTCCAGGTGCTCCAGTTCGACTGGGCCTCGGAGTGCGTACGGGAGGTGCTCGGCCCGACCGAGGGGACGGCCAGCGAGGCGGCCGAGCGGTGCCTGGGGGTGCTGCGGCGGTTCTCGGAGGACATCACGGAGCTGGTGCGCACCGAGACCGCGGACTGGATGGTGGAGTTCCGGGCCGGACCCGCGCCGATGGGGATGCAGGCGCTGTCGTTGGGCACCGGGCACGGCGGACGTTCGGATCAGGGAGTGCTGTCGGGACGGTTCCCGCTGCAGACGATGACCCGGCCGAACATGCCGCGTCAGCGCCCCCCGGAGTCCCCGCGGTGACCTCGCGGGCGCCCCGGTGCGGGCGCCCGGGAAGCGTCCGGGCCGGGGCCGCAAGGCCCTTGCCGGGCCCTGTCGGCGCCATGGCCTGTCCGGCGGATCAGGGTCGGACAGGCGCTAGCTGAAGATGATCATGGAGCCTTGGGCGAGACTGCGGGTGGCCGCCGCGTGCAGACCCAGCCAGACGTGCCGCTCGCGGGCGAACGGGCTGTTGTCGTACGGGATCGGCGCCGCCGGTTCCTCCAGGGAGGTCGGTGCGGCGGGCGGCAGTGGGGCGGCCGGCGGGTTCGCCGGGTCGATGCCGATGGCCGGGGCGACGTACTCCAGCTCCCGCAGCAGTCCGTGCGAGGAGCCGAGCGGGCCGCCGCCCTCCAGCAGATCGTCGCCGGAGAGCGGGACGGCGAAGTCCAGCGGGACGTACGCCCCCGCGTGGTCGTAGTGCCAGACCAGGTGGGACTGCTGGGCCGTCGCCTCGAACATCTCCAGCAACTGCTCGTAGTCCCCGCCCAGTTCGTCGACCGGCGTGACGGCGAGTCCGCTGAGCTGGAGCAGATAGGCGCGGCGCAGGAAGTGCAGGGCGTCGTAGTCGAAGCCAGCGACCGGCGCGACATCGCCCGTCAGGCCCGGCATGTACGCGTACACGGGGACGGGCGGCAGCCCGGCCTCGCCCAACGCCTTGTCGTAGACGGCTATCTCTTCGGCGAACGGATTGTCGGGGCTGTGGCACAGCACATCGACTAGGGGAACCAGCCACAGGTCACAGGCCACGAAGTCTCGCTCTCCCACGGGTGCACATCGGATTGTTCGGGATGGTCGGGACAGCGTAATGCGGTGGGCGCGTTGCGCACAGTGGCCGTGGTGATGAACGGCGGTGGCAGGGCTACGGCTCCGGCACCCCGGGGTCCGGAGCCTGTCCGGCCGACTGCCCGTCGCGCCCCGGAAGTTCGAGCTCACCGGCCGCGAGCCGGTCCGCCCAGTTCAGCGCGTGGGTGCTGTAGTCGTCCATCACCCCGCGCACCGCGTCGTGGTCGCCGAGCGTGATCGCCGCGACAAGGTCCGGATGACCGTGCCAGAGCCAGTCCCGGGCACGTGCGTCATGGCGCAGGTACGGCACCGCGAACACCCAGGCCTGGACGCGCAGTCGGTGCAGGAAGTCGTTGATGTAGGTGTTGTCCACGAGCACGCCCAGCTCGCGCCAGAACCGCAGGTCGTAGCCGATGAGGATGTCGAGGTCGCCGCCCAGCGCCGCCCGCGCGGCCTCCTGGGCCCTGCGGCGCACGGAGACCAGGCAGTCCCGGTACCCCGTCCTCTGCGCGGGCGAGAGCGAGGGGCCGAAGAAGATGCCGCGGATGACTCCGTCGATGACCAGGCTGCGGGCCTCGACCAGCGACCGGTAGTCGGCGACGGTGAATTCCCTTACCCGGAAGCCCCGGTGCTGGTCCGATTCCAGCAGTCCCTGTGCGGAGAGGTCGAACAGCGCCTCGCGCACCGGGGTCGCCGAGACGCCGTACTGCTCGGCGATCTGCTTGACCGTGAACTCCCGCCCCGGTTGCAGACGCCCGGCGAGCACCTCGTCACGCAGCGCGTCCGCGATCTGCTGCCGCAGCGTACTGCGAGTGACAGCTCCGCTCGCGCACATGGCGCCCCTCCCCATTTTTCGCCTCCGGTCACCTTAAGCCAGGGCCGCTGTGCCCGGATCCGGGCAGGGGAGGGGCGTCGTGCTAGCGAGCCGCGCGAGCGCGGGTCACGCTGTGTGCTCGTCCGCGACCGACAGCGCCGCGTCGAGGGCCGCGAGACCCTCCTTGGCCTCGGCCTCGGTGATGTTGCAGGCCGGAACGGCGTGCGTGCGGTTCATGTTGACGAAGGGCCACAGACCGTTCTTCTTGGCCGCTGCGCCGAAGGCAGCCATCGGCGCGTTGGCCTCGCCCGCCGCGTTGTACGGGACCAGCGGCTCGCGGGTCTCCTTGTTGCGGACCAGGTCCAGCGCCCAGAACGCGCCGAGGCCGCGGACCTCGCCGACCGAGGGGTGGCGCTCGGCGAGTTCGCGGAGGCCGGGGCCGAGGACCGTCTCACCGATGTGGGCGGCGTTCTCGATGACCTTCTCGTCCTCCATCACGTGAATGGTGGCGACGGCGGCCGCGCAGGCCAGCGGGTGACCGGAGTACGTCAGTCCGCCCGGGTAGGCGCGGGTCTCGAAGGTCGCGGCGATCTCGGCACTGATCGCGACCCCGCCGAGCGGTACGTAACCGGAGTTGACTCCCTTGGCGAAGGTCATCAGGTCCGGCACCACGTCGAAGTGGTCGGCGGCGAACCACTTGCCGGTGCGGCCGAAGCCGGCCATGACCTCGTCGAGGATGAAGACGATGCCGTACCGGTCGCAGATCTCGCGGACGCCCGCGAGATAGCCGGGCGGCGGCGTCATGATGCCCGCGGTGCCGGGGATCGTCTCCAGGATGATCGCGGCGATGTTGCCGGCGCCCTCGAAGGCGAGGGTGTCCTCCAGGTGCTGGAGCGCGCGGGCGCACTCCTCGGCCTCGGTCTCGGCGTGGAACGGCGAGCGGTAGAGGAACGGCGCCCAGAAGCGGACGACGCCCGCCGAGCCGTTGTCGGACGGCCAGCGGCGCGGGTCACCGGTCAGGTTGATCGCGGTGGAGGTGGCGCCGTGGTACGAGCGGTAGGCGGAGAGCACCTTCGCGCGGCCGGTGTGCAGTCGGGCCATCCGGACGGCGTTCTCGACGGCCTCGGCACCGCCGTTGGTGAAGAAGATCTTGTCCAGGTCACCGGGGGTGCGCTCGGCGATGAGGCGTGCGGCCTCGGAGCGCGCCTCGATCGCGAACGCGGGGGCGAAGGTGGCGAGCTTGCCCGCCTGCTCCTGGATCGCGGCGACGACGGTGGGGTGCTGGTAGCCGATGTTGGTGTAGACGAGGCCACTGGTGAAGTCCAGGTAGCGGTTGCCGTCGTAGTCCCAGAAGTACGCCCCCTCGGCGCCGGCGACGGCGAGCGGGTCGATCAGGCCCTGGGCGGACCAGGAGTGGAACACGTGCGCGCGGTCGGCGGCCTTCACGGCCGCACCGGCAGCGGGGTCGACATGCGGGGCATGCGGGGCATGAGGGGTCATGCGGCGAGCGTAGGCCGCACCGGGAGCGGCCCGACATGGCCACCTTGTATGGCGTGGGGCGCTTTGGTGAGCAGGGTGTCGGGTCGTCGGCATACGGGGTTGGCACACAGGTCGGCACAGGGGTCGGCATACGGGTCGGCCTGCCGGAATAGATTGACAGCAAGCTGTCGTAATGACAGCATGTTGGCATGCTCTCGATGGTCGCTCGTGGCCGTCGTCGGAGAGCGAGACCGACGGGACAGTCCCACCGAGGAGGCGTCATGACCGACATCCGCAGGACCGTGCACCTGGCCGTGTACGACACCCTCGCCGACTGGGAGACGGGGCACACCACCGCCCATCTCGCGCAGGCCGGCTTCACCGTACGGACGGTCGGCCCCACCACCGGCCCCGTCACCACCATGGGCGGGCTGCGCATCCTGCCCGACCTCGCGCTCGCGGACCTGCGCCCCGAGGACAGCGCGCTCCTGGTGCTCCCCGGCGCCGGGCTCTGGGACACCGGTGACACGCTCGCCCCCTTCGCCCGTGCGGCGCGCGGCTTCCTGGACGCCGGGGTGCCGGTCGCCGCGATCTGCGGTGCGACGGCGGGCCTGGCCCGCGAGGGTCTGCTCGACGACCGCGCGCACACGAGCGCGGTCTCCTTCTACCTCGCGGCCACGGGGTACAAGGGCGGCGAGCGTTATGTCGACGCGGACGCGGTGACGGACGGCGACCTCATCACAGCCGGGCCGACGGAACCGGTCGCGTTCGCCCGCGAGGTCTTCGCACGGCTCGGGGTGTACGAGGGCAAGAAGCTCGACGCCTGGTACCGGCTGTTCCACGACTCGGACCTGGCCGCCTACGAGATCCTGAACGCCGACACATGAGCCAGGAACCCGCGAACGAGGAACTGCTGAGCCGTACCGCGGTCGGCGTCTTCCGGCTCAATGGCCAATTCCTCTCCGTCTCGGAGCGATTGGCCAAGCCCGCCGGACTCACCGCCTCCTGGTGGCAGGTCCTCGGGGCCGTGCTCCGCGAGGACCTGCCCGTCTCCGGGATCGCCCGCGCCATGGGCATGACCCGGCAGGGCGTGCAGCGTGTCGCCGACCTGCTGGTCGGCAAGGGCCTCGCCGAGTACGTACCCAACCCCGCCCACCGCCGCGCCAAGCTGCTGCGCCCCACCGACGAGGGACGCGCCGCGGTCCGGCGCATCGATCCCGGCCACACCGCGCTCGCCGCCCGGCTCGCCGCCGAGCTGGGCGAGGATCAATTCGCGGAGACCGTACGGGTGCTGGAGCAACTGTCCGCCGCCATGGAAGCCATCTCCGAGGCGTAGTCACACCCTCGCCCCGCCTCCGGCACCCCGAAGATCCGCCCCGCCCGGGGCGGGTCTTCTTCGCGTTCCCGGCCGAAGCCGCAACCGGCCCGGCCACGCGCTGCGTGGATCCCTATGATCGAGCGAGCCACGCCAGGCACCGCTCAGTTCAATCCCGGGGGAAGGACGTTCAGCGCCATGCAGAGCCTGACGCCACAGGATCCGCGCGCCATCGGTGCGTACCGGCTGCTGGGCCGGCTCGGCGCCGGCGGCATGGGCCAGGTCTACCTGGCCCGGTCCGACCGCGGCCGCACCGTCGCGATCAAGCTGGTACGCGGCGAACTCGCCGAACAGCAGGAGTTCCGCGACCGGTTCCGCCACGAGGTACGGGCCGCCCGCCAGGTCGGATCCGCCTGGACCGCCCCCGTGCTGGACGCCGACACCGAGGCCGCCGTGCCCTGGGTCGCCACCGGATACGTCGCCGGGCCCTCCCTGCACGCCACCGTCACCGGCCGCTCGCGCACCCCCGAAGGAGCGGCCTCCGGTGCGTACGGTCCCCTGCCCGAGCGTTCGGTCCACATCCTGGGAGCCGGTCTCACCCACGCCCTCCAGGACATCCACGCCGCCGGGCTCATCCACCGCGACCTCAAGCCCTCCAACATCCTGCTGACGATCGACGGGCCACGCGTCATCGACTTCGGCATAGCCCGGGCACTCGACACCGTCACCGACGGCGGCGTCACCCGCACCGGGGCCCTGGTCGGATCGCCCGGCTTCATGGCGCCCGAGCAGGTGCGGGGCGAGCGGGTGACCCCGGCGTGCGACGTGTTCTGCCTCGGCTCGGTACTGGCGTACGCCTCGACCGGCCGGCTTCCGTTCGGGGCGGCCGACAGCGGCGTGCACGCGCAGATGTTCCGGATCGCCCAGGAGGACCCGGACCTGACCGGCGTCCCCGTGGACCTCGTCGAACTGGTCAGGGACTGCCTGCACAAGGACCCGGCCGCCCGCCCGACGACGGACGCGATCCTGGAGAGGCTGGCCGGCGGCGACCCGGCGGAACCCTGGCTACCGGGCGCGCTGATCGCCCAACTGGGGCGCCACGCGGTGGAATTGCTGGACTCGGAGGACCCCGATGAGGAGGCGTACGGGCCGGCTCCCGGGCCCGTACCGGACGAGGCACCCCCGGCGCCCGCACCCCCCGGAACGCCCTCTGCCCGCCCCGTGCACACGCTGCCCACCACGACCGGCGCCCCGACCCCGCCGCCCGCACCCGCCCCGCCGCACGGGGCCCCCGGCTACGGGTACCCGCCGCTGCCCGCTCAACCGCACCCCGGCCAGGGCTTCGGCCCCCAGCAGAACCACGCCGGTTACGGATACCCACAACAACAACAGCCCGGATTCGGCAGCACGCCCCCGTACGGCCCCGGCTACCCCACCGCCCCGCAGCCCGGCCCCGAACCGGCCGGCCGCAGACGGGGCTCGACCATCGCGCTCGTCGCCGTCGCCGTGCTCGTGGCCATAGGAGCGGGCGGCTCCGTCTACGCGTTCATGAACGGCAGGACGACGGGGCCCACGCCGTCCCCCACCGGCTCCCAGTCCCCCACGGACACCTCGTCGGACTCCTCCGCGACCGACGATCCGACCTCGCCGGACCCCTCCTCCACCGACGACCGGAAGAACGGTGACGGCCCCATCCCGTCCGGCTACCTCGGCACCTGGTCGGGCTCCATCGACAACGAGGCCGGCCGCTCCACCCGCGAACTCGTCATCAAGCAGGGCGCGGTCGGCCAAAGCGTCCTCACGCTCACCGCGGACGGCCCGCTCGACACCGGCGGCTCCTACCACTGCGTCTTCCAGGCCGACCTGACCGCGGAACCGTCCCCGGGCGGCCCCGTCGAGGTCGGCCCCTCCACGGTCACGGTGGGCGAGCCCATGACGTCCTGCACCGCGGGCAAGGCCACCACGCTCACTCTGCTCCCGGACGGTTCCCTGCGCCGCGAGAACAAGGACAGCGGCGAACAGCTCACGTACACGAAGAACGACTGAGCGGATCGGGCGGACCGATCAGACCAGACTGCGCACCGTGAGGCCGATCCCCACCGCGAGGACGGCCAGCGCGGTGAGCACGCTCCCGTACGGGGTGTAGCGCCGCAGGGCCGGCAGGCGCCGCTCGCCCAGGGCGGCGAGCCTGTTGCCGCCGCCGGACAGCAGCAGCCCGGCGGAGGTGAGGGTGAGCGCCATGCCGACCCCGTAGCCGACGACCAGCAGGACGCCGAAGAACGTACGGCTGAGCGCGACGGCACCCAGCAGGACGACGAGCGCGGACGGGCTGGGCACGAGCCCGCCCGCCAGCCCGACCCCGAGCAGCGCGGGCAGCCCGGTACGACGGGACCTCTTCGCCCCGTCCCCGGCGTGATGGTGATGCCCGTGGCCGTCGTTGTACCTGTGGCCGTGGCCGTGGCCGTGGCCGTGGCCGTGGCTGTGCCCACGCAGATGCCCATGCCCATGGCCGTGCCCTTGCCCATGGCCGTGCCGGTGCCCGTGCGACGCCGGGCGCCCCGCCCGCAGCGCCCGTACCGCCGTCACCACAAGTCCCGTCCCCAGCAACGCGATCACCGCCCCGCTCACCGCCCCCAGCCACCCCAGCAGCCGCTCCCCCAGGAAACCGCCCCCCGCCGTCAGCACCAGCCCCACCGCCAGCACGCCCGCCGTGTGGGTCACGGTCACCGTCGCCCCCACGGCGAACGCGGCCCGCACGCCGCCCTCCTTCCGTGCCAGGCAGGCGGCCACGGCGAGCTTCGCGTGCCCCGGAAGCGCCGCGTGCCCGGCGCCCAGGAGCATCGTCAGCAGGACCGCGAGCAGGCCCACCGGCACGGTCAGGTCCCGGCCCGACGTCAGACCGGTGAGCCGGTTCTCCAGCGCCGGGAAGAGAATGGCGCCCCGGTCCACGGCCGGGGCCGCACCGGGAAGCCGGGTCCCGGCGGCACCCGCCCCGCCCGCCGCACCCGGCTCCGTACGGATGCGCGCATCGACCACGTCCAGCGACTGCCCGTCCCCGCCGGTGGGGTAGCTCCGCAGCGAATCGCTCGAACTCCGCCCAGGTACCGAGGAGTTGACTACCCGCACACCACTCCCGACCGCGGTGATCTCCTTCCAGCCGGTCCGCGCCGCCTCCGCCCCCGAGGCGAACGTCACGTCGGCGGGTCCGGACAGATCGGCGTCGGCCCGCAGCGCGCACATCAGCCGGGCGATGGGCAGGCCCGCCGCCCCTTTCCCGTACGTCAGGGAGCTGTGCCCGACGCGCCAGTCGAGCGCCTCGCCGCCCACGAAGGCCCGGGTCCGCCCGGCCAGTTCCGTGCACCGCGCGTCCGCGCGGGCGACGGCCTCGGCCGCCGAGACCGTCCCGTCCCGGTCCCGGTCGGTGGCCGCCTCGTCCTGGGCGGTGGGGATCTCCGCACTGTCGACGACGGCGGTGTCCTCGATCGCGTCCGGTGTGAGCCGCAGCCCGTCGTAGTGATTGAGGCTGAAGTTCCCCAGCGGGTGGGCCGGTTGGGCCTGCACCTGCGGTGTGACGACCAGACAGAGAAGCAGCGCGGCAGGTACCGCACGGCTGATTCGCTTGCTCAACAACGTGAGAACTCAGTCCTGTTCAGTGTTCTTCAGACTTCCGATTCAGCATTCGGGTCGCCAACGGCGCGTGGTACGGCGAGAAGTGCGGGTTCAGGGCGAGTGCCTCCCGCAGATGGCGGTCACCCTCGGGCAGTCCGAGTGCGTGCTCGATCGCGCCCCGGTGGTACCGGAACAGCGCGTTGCCCCACCCCGTACGCGCCGCCTGCCGGGCGTATCCGACGGCCTCCGCGTCGCGCCCCGCACGGTGCAGCGCCCAGCCCAGCGCATCGGCGACGATGACGCTCCGGGCGCGCTTCCACTCCCCGCGCATCAGCTCCACCGCGGCCTCCGGGTCGCCGTGGTCGGCCACATACAGGGCGAGATGCGGGTCGACCGGCCCACCGGAGGCACGCAGCAGCCGCACCTGCGCGTCCAGCGCCGCCTTCTCCTCCCGCACCCGCTCCCCGCCCCCGCCCAGCTCCACGGCCTCCGCCAGGAACTGCGGCAACGGCGTCCGCGCCACCAGCCGCCGGTACATCTCCAGGGCCTTCGCCGTGTCGCCGCGCACCGCGGACACCTTGGCCAGACCGGCCTCCCCGAACGGATGGCCGGGGACGGCGTCCACCGCCCGCCAAAAGTGCCGCTCGGCCCGGCCCACCGCGCCCTCGGACCACGCCAGATCGCCCAACCGGGCCTCCGCGAAGGCCTGTTCGTCGGCGGTGGCCGCGCCGTCCACGGCTCGCTGGAGCGCGATCGCGGCGTCCTTCGGCCTCCCGCTGGTCTCCAGGTCGTACGCCGCCCTGCTGTACGCGGCCCCGACCGGAGCGATGTCCAGCAGCCGCTGCGCGGCCGCCCTGGCCGCCGGGTAGTCGCCGAGCTGGATCTCCGCGTCGGCCAGTACGGCGTAGCCGTCCGCCCGGTCCGGTGCCATCCGGGTGGCGCGCAGCCCGAAGTCCCGGCCTTGGGCGAACTCGTGGCGGGCGTTGGCCACCAGCCCCTGGCCCGTCACGGCGGCGTAGTTGTCCTCGCGCTTGAGGGCCAGTGAGCGGCGCAGAGCCTCGTCGGCCGCGTCGAGCCGGCCCGCGTCGAGCGTGACGCGGGCCCGTTCGACCTCCGCGCGTGCCAGGCCCGACCAGGCCGTCGGGTCGTCCGGGTAGCGCTCCGTGCGCTTGCGGGCCGTGGCGACCGCGAGGCTCACGGCATCGGGCACCGCACCTGCCCTCGGGGCGGTGGCCGCCGGGTGGTTCTCCGTGCCGGGACCGAGATGCAGCAGTCCCGCCACGCACCCGGCAACGGCCACCGCCCCGACTGCCACGGAGACCGGACGCCTCACGGGCCCGCGTGCGGGAGGTTGAGGTACGGGAACGTGTTCTGCGCGTCGGCGACCTCCAGGGCGGCCACCGGCTTCGGCAGCAGTCCGGGCGGCGACGGCTGGGCGGGCTCGCCCTCCAGCATCCGCAGCAGCGGTCCGTCGATGTTGTCGTTGAGCCGGCGCCCGTTGGGGAAGCCCTGCCGGTCGCCGTCGAGCACGCCCATGGCGCGCGGGGCGGCAGTGATCGGCGTCATCAGGTTCAGCCGCAGTTCCTCGGCCATCACGATGCGGCCCCGGTCGGCGTCCGCGTTCAGGGTGTGGGTGTTCAGGTCGAAGCCGAACTTCGAGCCGTTGTCCTTGCCGATGCCCTTCAGGAACAGGGCCTGGATGTCGGTGCGCGGAGTCGCCGGTGCCGGATACCCCTGGGCGGCCTGGATCCGGTGGGGCGGTACGGGATCGAGGGTGTCGGCCAGGAAGTCGTTCTCCAGGTGGTCGTCCTCGGGCGCCCGCGCCTGGAACCGGTCCTCGGGCCCGCCCGGCCCGGCGAGGCCGATGGTGGATCCGTACACCGAGAACGCCACGTGCGGGTTGCCGTGCCGCGAGACCTGCCGGAACGACGGGGCCTGCTCCGCCAGGCTGCGGCCCAGGTCCGCCCCCTGCCGGGAGACGCTCGCCCACACCCCGATCACCGGGTTGCGCGCCGGGTCGCCCTTCAGCGCCACCTCGTTCTTGGGCACCTGGATGATCAGGCTGTTCACATTGAGCACCGACAGCGGCTGGGCGTCCGGCAGCCAGCCGGGCACCGGCCCCCGCGTCCCGACCGTGTACAGGCCGAAGACCTGGGTGTCCGCCTTGAACGAGTCCGCGACCTGACCGGCGAGGGTCTGCCCGCCGCCGGGCAGCTTGCGGACCGCCTGCGAACGCAGCTTTCCGTAGTCCGGCATCAGGAACCGGCCGGTGTCGGTGGGCGCGGCGATCGCGTCGCTCAGCAGCGTCCGGGTGGCGCCGTCCGCGGTGACCCGCTCCAGGGTGTATTTCTGCCGCACCCCGAGCGACCGGTCGTCCAGCGAAGTCACGGGCGCGGGGCCGACCTTGGTGCCGAGCCCGAAGGGCCTGCGGTCGTCGTTCCGGAAGGTCCAGCGGTACGTGGTGTCGGGCACCCCGTCGCCGTCGGCGTCCGTGTGGATCTCGTACCGCGCACCGGTCGCGAACGGGTAGTCCACCAGCGCGTTGGCGGCGGTTCCGGGCATCTGGAACGGCCGTACGTTGGCGATGAGGGTGACCGTGTCGGGGTTGTCGGGGCTGCTGAACGCGTAGACGTCGGTGAGGTCCGCCGCCGTGTCCAGCAGGGACGACGGAGCGTCGATGTGCCCGCCCGCCTCACTGCTGCCGGTCAGCGGCCCCCACAGGGAAGCGGCGGTCAGCGCGGCGGCGGTGGCGGCGAGTGCGGCGAGGCGGCCACGTGGAAAACGGCGTGGTCGTCGGAGAGTTGCGGGCATGCGGCGCTCCAGTGCTCCGTGGGGGGAATGCGCCCAGAGTGGAGCGCTGTTGATCACGCCGCGAACTCAGCGCGCCGATCGCCGCCAATCGCGTGGAGCTTTTCCGCCGGGCGGTCTAAGGGCCGTTTCATCCGACGCACACGTATGCATTGATGGACATGCCCGACAGCCGGTCGAGTACCGGAACGCCTCCACCGTTGCTCGGTCAACTCCACTTTCCATACAACCTGTTGGGCTGTCGGGCAGCCCCTGACCGAAATCCCCCCACGCACCGTCAGACCAGAAAGGCCCCATGAGTATGCGCGCAATCCGCCGTCTCACCGTCCTCGCCGCAGTGGCCGCACTGACCATGCCGCTCGGCCTGGCATCCGCCGGAGCGGCCGAGTCGAAGTCCGCCCCGGCCACCCACACGGCGGCTGCCGACCCGTTCCCGGGCGCGTACATCTCCCCGTGGGGTGACGCCCAGGTGGAGCTCAGCCCGGAACTGCTGACCTGGATGCGGACCGAGGGCATCACGCTGGACGCCATCGGCCCGTTCGTGATGGACGCGGACGGCCGGGGCTTCTCCATGCCGATCGGTTCGACGGCGGGCGACGGCCTCGACTCCCGGGGGCGCATCTTCTACCCCGGTGGCCTCAACTTCCATCACGCCGCCTCGAACCAGACCGTCACACTGAAGCCGACGTACATCCGCGTGATGCCGACCCCGGGCTACTCCGCGGGCGTCGCGGTGGACGGGGTGCCGCTCACCGACGAGTTGATGATCGCGGACACGACCCCCGCCGAGGCCCTGCTCGGCGCCCGCCCCAGCCCCACGGGCTTCCGGCTGGAGAGGGTGCCGTTCCGCATCACGGCCGAGGCGTCGCGGATGTTCGCCGAGGTCACCGGCCGTCCGGGGCCGCGCGTGGGCAGCCTGCTCGGCACACTCACCCCGAACTTCGACTACATCCCGGGCCAGATCCCCTCGCCCATCGGCTTCCCGGGCTTCTGACCCTCCTCTGTTCGGCCGGCGTCCGGCGTCGCAACGCTTCAGGTGCTGCTCTCGGACCCGGGCCCGGGAGGCGAATACGCCGGAGGCCACGGCAGCTTGAACGTGCTCCCGGATGCGGGTCCGTTCCTCGTACGTCAACGGCACGTCCGGCGACACGGTGAACTCGACCACGCACGGCGCCCGGCAGTACTTCATCTTCACGAAGCAGCGGGCGCGGCAGGCGAGATGAAGGGTGCGGGGCCGGGCGTCGGCCGCCCGGTCCCGCACCTTCTCCGTGCCGGTCAGCCCAGCAGTTCGCGCAGCCGGAGCGCCTGCCGCTCCGCGGTGCCGGGAGGGTTCCTGGGATGCGCGGGGTCCTCGGACGAGAGGATGGACAACCAGGCCAGCGCCAGCAGTCGGCGGCACTCCCGCAGCCGGGTGCGCTCCTGGGCGTCCAGCTCGAAACGGGCGAGGAAGGCGGCGGTGTCGAAGCCGCCGTCGATCCAGGCGGACACATGCTCGGTGATCTCCGCGAGTTCGAAGGCGCGGTCGCTGCGGCCGGAGTCCTCGAAGTCGACCACCGCGACGCGTGACGTCTCCGCGTCCCAGAGGTAGTTGGCGAGGTTTCCGTCGCCGGGTCCGAAGACCGGCGCGGGTGCGCCCGGCGCGGCGGCCCGGTCGCGGCCGTCCAGCCAGGCCATGCCCTCGCGCAGCGCTTCGCGCACCGCCGCCGCATCGGCCGGTGACGGGTTCCGGCCGTGCCGGGTGCGCAGCCGCGCGCTCAGTCCGGCCTCGTGGTCGGGGCGTACCGGCACCCGTACGAGCCGGTCCTGCGGAACGGCTCCGTACAGCGCGTCGAGCGCTTCGGCCATCGCCGACAGTCGTTCCGCGTCCACCGGCGCTCCACGCAGGGGCACCCCCGGCACCCGTGACATCACCACGGTCGGTGGGACGGCGTCGCGGTCGACGGCGATCGGTGCGGGGGCGAGGCCCGGTGCATGGGCGTCCAGCAGGGTCAGCGCCCGCCACTCGCGGTCGAGCAGGGCACGGACGTCGCCCTTGCGGTACCGCTTCGTCACGACGTCGCCACGGAACTCGACCGCATGGGTGCTCCACCGCTCGGAGGTCATGACGCGTCCTGGAGCAGCGGCTTGGCCGACATCAGCAGGTGCTGGTGACCGGGGCAGCGGTCCGCCGGGTCATCGCCGGGCGTCCGGCCGGTGACCATGGCGCGCTGCCCCGGGCCCATCAGCTCGAACCTGATCACGGGGGTGTCGAACGAGCCCAGGGCGTCCATCAGATACGCGGGGTTGAAGGCGACCGTCAGGTCGTCGGCGCCCTCCAGCACGGCGGGCAGGCGCCGGGAGGCGACATCGTCCTCGTAACCCGCCCGGAGCAGCACCGAGCCCTCGGAGAAGTTGAGGCGGAGCGGGCTGCCGCCCTCCGCGACCACGGCGACCCGCTTGACGGCCTCGACCAGGGGCGCCCGGTCCGTCTCCGCCGTGACCGCGCCGGTCATCGCGAACAGCTTGTCGTGACGCGGCAGTCGGCCGTCGAGCAGGCGCACCGTCGTACGCATCCCGGCCAGCTCGAAACCGGCCGAGCCGCCGAGCACGGGGACGGGCGAGCGCGTGGGCAGCACCCAGGCGGCCCAGGCCACGGCATCGGTCAGTGCGCTGCGCTCAATGCGGAACTCCATGGCGGCAGCCTCTCCCGGTCGGCTTCGATCCCGGTCGTGATCGTGAGCCGACACTAGGGGCCGCCACTGACAACGGAAGAAGTAGAACGGTTGCGGCCGACGAACAGCGGCCACCCCCGTGAGCCGCTGCCGTCGCCCCCGTACCCCTCCCCCAAGGGGTGCCGCAACCGTGTTCGGACTCTAGGTCCTCGGGTACGTACCCGGAAGCTTCAATTCGCACTGTGTGGGCCACCACGGGTATCAGTCCGCACAATCAAACCGGTAGCCTGCATTCCGGTTTTTTGAGCAGGAGTGGAGGACCTGTGCACGCGCGGGAACGGGCCGATGACGTACTGCGGATGTACCGGCTGGCCCGGTCGGGCGGGTCCCGGGAGCTCCTGCACTGGGTGTCCGGCCGGGCGGCGGGCTGGGCCGGGCTGCTCGACGGGGACGGCACCGTGCTGCACGGCGTGACCCGGAGCACGGACGGTACTGGCGTCGAGGCGGCCGCGCTGGCGGGCGAGTACGCGAAGGGCCTGTCGGGGCTCGACGCGCGTTCCTTCGCCTTCGACCGGGGAACGCACACCGCGCTGCTGTTCCCGCTGGACGGCCCGCCGGACGCCGCCACCCCGATCCTGGCCGTGGTCGCCCCGCGCCCGCTGCCGGACGGGCTCGCCATCCTGCTCTCCGACGTGGCGATGCCCCTCGCCATGTGCTGGGCCGCGGAGGCCGTGGAACGCAAGCGGCGCCGCGTCGACCTCGCGGAGTCCCGCAGCCGGGAAGCGGTGCTGCATCTGCTCATGACGGGTCAGCTGTCCATCGCGCACCAGGTGGCGGGCGCGCTGAAACCCACCCTGCCCGACCCCGTCCGGGTGTACGTCGTGGAGTGTCCGGGCGGCCGCCGGGACGAGGTGGCACGGATCTGCGCGGAGCTCTCGGGCGGCCGGTCCTGGATCGTCCGCTGTCCGGTGTACGCGCGTCATCTGATCCTCGTCGTGCCGGCGGACGCGGCCGCGGCCGAACGGCGGCTCGGCCTCCGGGTCGCCGAGGTGGTCACCGAGTGCGTCGTGGGGGTGAGCGAGGACGTACCGCTGTCCGACACCGCGACCGGTTACCGCCAGTCGTTCCACGCACTGGCCGTGGCCCGCGGGCTGCCAGCCCGGCATGCCCGCTTCGGCGCGGCGCCGGACCCGGCCGTGGCCGCCGGGGCGGCCGGCGCACAGTGGGCGGACGAACTGCTGCACCCGTTGCTCACGTATCTGCCGCGGCGCGGCCAGGACCCGGGAAGCCAGGAACTCGCGGCCACGCTCGCCTCCTGGCTGGCGTTCTCCTCGCACGCGACCCAGCATCTGAAGATCCACCGCAACACCCTGGCCGCAAGGCTCCGGCTGATCGGCGAACTGCTCGGCCTGGACCTGAACCGGGTCGGCGACCAGGCCGCCCTCGACCTGGCCCTGCGCATCCGGGCCACCCCCACCACGTCCCGGAGGGGCCGCCGGGACGAACAGGCGGCCCGGCCGCCGCTCCGCCTGGACGACATCCTGCGCGTCCCGGCCGTGCGGGAATGGGCGTCCCAGCAACTGCGCCCGCTCACCGGGCCCGGCACCCCCAGGAGCGCCTCCGACCCCTGGCAGACCCTCCGCACGTGGCTGCGCTGCGAAGCCCAACTGGCCCCGACCGCCGAATCGCTGGGCCTCTCGGTGCCGGGTGTCCGCAAGCGCCTCACCCGGCTCGAAACGACCCTCGGCCGCTCCCTGCTCCAGGCGCCCAGCGCCCGCTACGACCTGTGGCTCGCCTTCCGGGCCCTGGCCATCGAGGAGGCCGACACCGCCGGCTGAACCGGAACGGGGGCGTGTCCGGCCGGAGCCGGGCACGCCCCCGCCGGGTGGGGGAGAACAGGAGCCGGGGGTCAGCAGCTCAGGTTGGAGCCGGGGGTGGCGCCGAGGATCTGCACGAACGCCTTGTAGCGGTCGATGCGGCTCTGGACCTGGGCGGGATTGCCGCCGTTGCACTCCAGGGTGCCGTTGATGGACCGGATGGTCTCGCCGAACCCGGCGCCGTTCACCATGGCGTTGTGGGCGGTCATGGTGCCGGGGCCGTTCTGGGTGTTCCAGTACCAGAGGCCGGTCTGCCAGGCGACCGAGGCGTTCTGCTCGACCAGGTACGGGTTGGCCAGCAGATCGATGCCGAGCGCGTCACCGGCGGCCTTGTAGTTGAAGTTCCAGCTGAGCTGGATCGGGCCGCGGCCGTAGTACGCGGCTTGACCGGCCGGGCAGCCGTAGGGCTGGCTGCTGTCGCAGTAGTGGGGGTAGTTGGACGTGTTCTGCTCGACCACGTACATCAGGCCGCCCGTCTCGTGACTGACATTGGCGAGGAACGCCGCCGCCTCCTGGCGCTTGACGGTGTCGCTGCCGGTATTCGCGAAGGCCGGGTAGGCACTCAGGGCCGCGGTCAGCCCTTCGTACGTGTAGAACGAATTCCGGTTCGGGAACATCTGGTTGAACTGCGCCTCGCTGACGACGAAGCCGGACGGGGTGCCCGGGTCCGTGCCGCCACCGCCGCAACTCCCCTGGTCCGCCCAGACGTCGGAGCTTCCGGGGGTCTCGTTCTGGGTCCACCACTTGGCGGTCCAGTTGTGTCCGTTGTAGGAGGCCGATCCGCCACCGGTGTACACGGAAGAGGAGTTCCAGGGTGCCGCGCAGTCGGCTTCGGCCGCCGCGCCGGCCGCGTTGGCCACCGGGAGAAAGACGACCGTTGCGACGACCGCGGCCAGTGCGGCCAGCAGACCCGTGAAGTGCCTGATCATGCGATCACTCCTTCGGTGCGGCGCGCCGAACTGGACGGTGCGCCGCCATGGGGGTTGCCCGTCACTCAAGCGGCAATGGTCTGAACCTGTCAAGGTCTGGACCAGAACGGCACTCCTTTCGGGGGCGCGCCCGGGGCGCACCTACGGCGCATCGCATGACCCGGCGTCAGCAGGTCAGCCCGGAACCGGGTGCCGTGCCGAGGACGGACGTGATCCGCTCGTACTTGGCGACCCGGGCCGCGACCGAGGCGGGGTTGCCGCCGTCGCACTCCAGGGCGCCGTTGAGCGAACGGATCGTCTCGCCGAAGCCCGCACCGCCGACCATCGCCTCGTGCGAGGTCATCGCGCCGGGGCCGTTCTGGGTGTTCCAGTACCAGAGCGCCGTCTGCCAGGCCACGGACGGGTCCTGCTCGACCAGCCAGGGGTTGTTGAGGAGATCGAGGCCGAGCGCGTCGCCCGCGGCCTTGTAGTTGAAGTTCCAGCTGAACATGATCGGGCCCCGGCCGTAGTACGCCTTCTGCCCCGCCGGGCAGCCGTAGGGCCGGCTGTAGTCACACTTGCGCCAGTAGTTGGCCTCGTTGATCTCCTTCACGTACTGCAACCCGACCGACTCGAAGTCCGCGTGGGCCAGGAACGCCGCGGCCTCCCGGGCCCGCATGGCCGGTGTGCCGGTGTTCGCGAAGCGCGGGTAGGCGTGGAGGGCGTCGATCAGGTCCTGGTACGTGTAGAAGGGGTTGCGGTCCGGGAAGATCTCGTCGAACCGCGCCTCGCTGATGACGAAGTCCGAGACCCCGCCCGTACAGGCCCCCCGGTCGGCCCAGACTCCCGTGGCGCCCGGATTCTCGTTCTGCGTCCACCACTTGGCCGTCCAGTGGATCGGCTACCGCGTCCAGATGGACACCCCGATCGGCAGCGACGTCAGCCAGGGGCGGGCCAATGTGCGGCTCGGCCTCTTCAACGAGACACCGGACATGGCCGATGCCACGCTCGTCCTGCTGCGGATAGAGAACGACGGCTCGCAGTCCATCGCCGACAACGACTACACCGGACGTGAACTCCACGGGCTGACCGCCGAGTTCACCGGCCGCACGGTCCGCGGCGTCGCGGTCACCCACTCGCCCGGCGCCGACCATCTGATGGAGCACTTCACCGCGGCCGCCGGGCTGCGCGAGAGCGGACCGCTCATCCGGCTGCCGCGCGTACCGCTCAACCAGGGCGACACTTCAAGCTGCTGGTGCTGCTCACCGGGGCGGCCGTGGGCAGCCCCGTCCGCATCGTCGGCGGCATCCGGGACGGCGAGGTCACACCGAACAGCGCGGTCCGCCCCGACGACAAGCCTCCGCTGTTCGGCCGGGCCGCCCGGCTGATCACCGTCGCGCTGACCGTCTGCGTCGTCACGCTGGCCTCGATCATCCTGGTGCGCGACGACACCCCGCCCCCGATGGGCTGCGCCCGCGGCACCCTGAAGGTGACCGGCTCCACCGCCTTCGAACCGGTCCTGACGGAGCTGGCGAAGAAGTACGAGAAGGAGTGCGAGGGCTCCGACATCCGCGTGGACCCGCACGGCAGCAACGCCGGGATACGGGAACTCGCCGACCGGGGCGCCGAGGCCGGGAAGTCCGGCTCCCCCGCGCTGATCGCCCTCTCCGACGGCCCCAAACCGGACGGCTACCCGCAACTGCGCGAGAACCAGGTCGCCGTCTCGCTCTTCCACCTCGTCGTCAACGACCGGGTACCGCTGAAGAATCTGAGCCTCACCGACATCCGGCGGATCTACCGCGGCGAGATCCGCAACTGGAAGACCCTCGGCGGCCCCGACCTGCCCGTCCTCCTGGTCAACCGGAACACCAACTCCGGCACCCGCGAGGTCTTCCAGCGCCGCGTGCTCGGCCGCAACGAACCCGCCCAGTCCTCCCGCGACTGCGCTACCAAGGACGACGTACGGGCCAGGGTCGTACGCTGCGAACTCGACTCCACCGAACAGGTCCTGGCCACCGTCGGCCGGTTGGGCGGCGCGATCGGCTACAGCGAACCGCGCTCCGGCTCCGAACTGTCGGGAGCCCACCAGCTCGCCATCGACTCCGCGACCCCGTCGGTCGACACGATCGGCTCCAGCACATATCCGTACCGCGAGATCGAGTACGCCTACACCTACGGCCGGCCGCCCGCCGACTCCCTGGCCTCCAGCTTCCTGGGCTATCTGAGCCGGGGCAACGGCCAGGACGTGATCCGGACGCACGGGCACCTGCCGTGCGCGACGCCGAAGGGGCTGCGGATCTGCGGCGAGGACTGACGTACGGATCCGGCGGGAGGGACGCCGGAGCGATCAGGCGAGGTCCCCCATCCATACCCGACGGCCCAGTTCGTCCAGCTCGGTCTTCAGCCGACGGCACTCCGGCAACGCCCTGCCCAGGAGGCGCCAGTACTCCGGACCGTGTCCGGCTACCCGGACGTGGGCCAGTTCATGCGCCACGACGTAATCCACGAGATGGATCGGCAGCTGGAAGACCGCCCAGTGCAGGGAGATCACCCCGTTGTCGTCCGCACCGGCCCGATAGCGCGATCACATTGGATTTACCGGAGGCATTGGCTCCGAAGACACCGACGACGGTGTGGACGGGAAGCCGGCTGTCATCCGAGAGGACAAGTTCACGCGCCGCGGCCTGTTCCCTCTCGCTGCCCTCGGACGCGACGAACGACAGTTCCTGCTCGTCGCGGAGGGACCGGACGTTCGCCACCCGGAACCTCAGCAGCATTCTGGCTCCTTCATGGCGGACAGACCAGTCACACCATCCGGCCCGCGTACGCGGGTGTGCGGCGGCGATCGACCCGTAACGTCCGGTCGGCCGCCGCCGCGATGCTCCCCGCAGGATTCCCTAGAGGAAGGAGTTGATCTCGATGGTCTCGGTGCGGCCGGGGCCGACGCCGATCGCGGAGATCGGGGCGCCGGACATGTCCTCCAGCGCCTTCACGTACGCCTGCGCGTTCTTCGGCAGGTCACCGAAGGTCTTGGCCTTCGTGATGTCCTCGGACCAGCCCGGCAGCATCTCGTAGACCGGCTTCGCGTGGTGGAAGTCGGTCTGGCTGTACGGGAGTTCCTCGACGCGCTTGCCGTCGATCTCGTACGCCACGCACACCGGGATCTGCTCCCAGCCGGTCAGCACGTCCAGCTTGGTGAGGAAGAAGTCGGTGAGGCCGTTGACCCGGGTCGCGTACCGCGCGATGACCGCGTCGAACCAGCCGCAGCGACGGTCACGGCCGGTGGTGACACCGCGCTCGCCACCGATCCGGCGCAGCGCCTCGCCGTCCTCGTCGAGCAGCTCCGTCGGGAACGGGCCCGCGCCGACGCGGGTGGTGTACGCCTTGAGGATGCCGATGACCCGGCTGATCTTCGTCGGGCCCACGCCGGCACCGGTGCAGGCGCCGCCCGCGGTCGGGTTCGACGAGGTGACGAAGGGGTACGTGCCGTGGTCGACGTCGAGCAGCGTGCCCTGACCGCCCTCGAAGAGGACGACCTTGCCCGCGTCGATGGCGTCGTTGAGGATCAGCGTCGTGTCGGCGACGTACGGCTTGATCTGCTCCGCGTACTGGAGCATCTCCTCGACGATCTTGCCGGACTCGATGGCACGGCGGTTGAAGACCTTGGCGAGGAGCTGGTTCTTCTGCTCCAGGGCCGCCTCGACCTTCTGCTCCAGGATCGACTCGTCGTAGAGATCCTGGACGCGGATGCCCACACGGTTGATCTTGTCGGCGTACGTCGGGCCGATACCGCGACCCGTCGTACCGATCTTGCGCTTCCCGAGGAACCGTTCCGTCACCTTGTCGATCGTGACGTTGTACGGGGTGATCAAATGGGCATTGCCGCTGATCAGCAGCTTGGACGTGTCCACGCCGCGGTCGTTCAGCCCACTCAGCTCGGAGAGCAGGACGGCCGGGTCGACGACGACACCGTTTCCGATGACCGGGGTACACCCCGGCGAAAGGATTCCGGAGGGGAGGAGATGCAGTGCGTACTTCTGGTCACCGACGACCACCGTATGGCCGGCGTTGTTGCCGCCTTGGTAACGCACCACATAGTCCACGGATCCACCGAGGAGGTCGGTGGCCTTTCCCTTGCCCTCGTCACCCCACTGAGCACCGAGCAGCACAAGTGCGGGCACAGGCGTACACCCCTTCCGGGCGGGGCATGTCCAAGGTCAGGGGGCGTACGTAAACGTCGTACATGCCGTACGACGATGTACGACAAGGCCTGAACCGTCGAACCGGGTGCCCCGGAATAGACGAAGCCCCTGGCGCAATAGCGCAAGGGGCTCTTGCACCAAGATGCTACCCGAGGAAGGACCGAGGTGTCGGCTGCCCAGCCCCCCGGCGACGGTGCGCACCAGCTGCTGGTGGTCATCGACCCGGTCGCCCGCCGGACCGACGGCGAGTCCGTGCGTATCGCGAAGGACGTGCTGAGCGCCGGTTCGCACGCCAAGATCTGCCTGCCCGACGGGCCCGAGGAATTCGCCCGGGCCCTGTCCCGCCGGGGCAGTCGGCGGCCGGTGGTGGTCGGCGACGACCGCGCGCTGCGGCGGGCGGTGGCCCAGCTGCACCGGGAGCGGGAACCAGCAGGGAGCGCGCTCTCGCTGATCCCGGTCGGCACCGCGGCCGCGCTGGAACTCGCCCATTCGCTCGGCGTGCCCCTGGGCGCGGTGGCGGCGGCGCGCACCGCGCTGGACGGTGCCGCGCGCAGGCTCGACCTGCTGGTCGACGACAGCGACGGCGTGGTCCTGGGCGCGCTGCACATCCCGGCCCTGAGCGCGCTGCCGGGCGCGGCGGCCGCGCACACGGGGGTCACCGCGGTCTGGGACACCTGCCGCAACCTGGTCCGCACCCTGGTGCGCCCCGCTCCTCCGACGCCCGCCGCCCCGCCGCCCACGCACCGGCTGCGGGTCGAGGCGGACGGCGTGCTGCTGAACGATCTGGACCGCCCGGTCGAATCGGTGACCGTGACCTCGCAGGGCGGCGACGGGGGCCTCGCGGAAGTGGTGATCCGCCCGCCGGCGGCCGACCCGGTGACGACGGAGGCGAAGGCCGTCACGGTCTCGGGCGCGGACTTCCGCTACCGGGCGGACATACAGGTCGGCGGTCCGGTCCGGACGAGGACGTGGACGGTGCGGGCGGGGGCCTGGGGGCTGATGCTGCCGGTGGCGGAGGGGTAGCGCCGGGCAGGACGGGGCGGCGGGGGCCTCAGGGGTGGAAGGGCGGTGTGGGGAGAGATGTCGGACACGGACGCGGACGTACCCGTGCCGGGGCCGTTCGGGCGACGCCGGTCGCGCTGGATCTGCCGGGGACGGCGGACGCGCTGGAGCGGTAGCGCCACTCGGCCGGGTACTGGGCCGGGCCGGGGCAGCGGTCGCGCTGCTGTGGGTGCGCCTCGCCGTGTTCGTCGCCGGCTTCCTCCTGATGGCGCTCGCCTGCAAGGCTCATGCCGCCGTGGCCGGACAAATACCCCTGGGCGGGGCTGCCCGCGCCCACCGGGATCGCCGAGCTGCGCGGGTGGCTCGACACGGAGGCGGTGGTCGTCGCCCGGATCGACGGGCGACCGTACTGGCCGCAGGACCCGTTCCAGGACATCGATCCGTCCGACCCCGATGCTCTCGACGGCCTGGTGGACATGCTCCCCGGCCCGATGTGACGGACACGTGCACGCCCGTCAGGCGTGTGCGTGCCCGCTCCGGTCCGGGAGGCCGAGCGTCTTGCGGTGCTCGTGCCAGCGCTCCATCATCCCGACCAGCTCCGCCTGCAGGAACTCGAAGAACGCCACCGTCTCGGCGAGACGGGCGCCGGCCGGGGTGTCCTCGCCCAGGATGCGGACACCTTCCTTGAGGGTGCTCTCCCAACGGGTGAGCACCCGGTCGCGGTTGGCGAAGGTGGTGTACCAGACCTCGTCGTGCAGCCGGTAGCGGTCGCGGCGCGAGCCCGGCTCGCGCTCCCGGCCGACCATGCTGACCTGCGTGAGGTAGTTGACCGCGCCCGACACGGCCGCCGGGCTGATCTGCAGTGCCAGGGCGAGCTCGGCGGAGGTCATGGAGCCGTCGTCGTCCGCGAGGAGTGCGGCGAAGACCCGGGACGCCATCCGCTGCATTCCGGCCTCGGTCATATCGGACGCGAACCGCTCCACGAACCGTGACACGGCCTCGGCGTCACGCCCGGAGCGCATGTTCTGTTCGGTCACGTCGGTCTCGCTGGTCATCGCCCGCTCGTCTCCCCTGTTTCCGGCCCCCGATTTTCGGCCCCCGCCGTGACGCCAACTTTATACACTTCCTTAACTTCACAAATTTGTGAAAGTAGCGTACGTTCAAAACATGACGAAGGCAATCACGGTGGCCGGACTGCACAAGTCGTTCGGTCGGACACGCGCGCTGGACGGCCTCGACCTCACCGTCGAGGCCGGCGAGGTCCACGGCTTCCTCGGGCCGAACGGGTCGGGGAAGTCCACCACCATCCGGGTGCTGCTGGGACTGCTGCGGGCCGACTCCGGCGCCTCCCAGCTGCTCGGCCGCGGCCCGTGGCGCGACGCGGTGGAGCTCCACCGCAAGGTGGCGTACGTCCCGGGTGACGTCACGCTGTGGCGCAACCTCTCCGGCGGCGAGGTGATCGACCTGTACGGCCGACTGCGCGGCGGCCTCGACCGGGCCCGGCGCGCCGACCTCGTCGACCGGTTCGAGCTCGACCCGACCAAGAAGGGGCGTACGTACTCCAAGGGCAACCGCCAGAAGGTCGCCCTCGTCGCCGCTTTCGCCTCCGATGTGGATCTGCTGATCCTGGACGAACCCACCAGCGGACTCGACCCGCTGATGGAGGAGGTCTTCCAGGACTGCGTCGCCGAGGAGCGTGCCCGCGGGCGGACGGTCCTGCTCTCCAGCCACATCCTCAGCGAGGTCGAAACGCTCTGCGACCGGGTCAGCATCATCCGTCAGGGGCGGACGGTGGAGACCGGCTCGCTGGCGGACATGCGCCACCTGACGCGTACGAACATCAGCGCCGAGCTGGCCGGTGCGCCCAACGGGCTCGCCCGTCTGCCCGGCGTCCACGACCTCGACATCCAGGGCCTGCGGGTCACGCTCCAGGTCGACACGGACAAGCTGGACGCCGTCCTCAAGTCACTCACCGCCTCGGGCGTACGGACGCTGATCAGCACGCCGCCCACGCTGGAGGAGCTGTTCCTGCGCCATTACGCGACGGACGCGGCCGACAGCGGCGAGGGCGTGGGGGTGGCGGCGCGATGACTGCTGTGACCATGACCGCCCCGGCCGGTGCCCGGCACCGGCCCCGGGCCGCGACCGGGCAGCTCGCCGGGACGTGGACCCTGCTGCGGCTCGCGCTGCGGCGCGACCGGATCATGATGCCGGTCTGGGTGCTGGTGCTCGGCGGCTCCTTCTCGTCCGTCAGCAGCTCCCTCGGCGCGCTCTACGACACCGCCGCACAGCGCGCCGAACTCGCCGCGTCGATGAATGGCAACAGCTCGCTCCGGGCGATGTACGGACCGGTCTTCGACGACTCGGTCGGCGGGCTCGTGAGCTGGCGGATGGCCTGCTTCGGAGCGGTGCTGGCGGCCGTGATGAGCCTGATCGTCGTCATCCGGCACACCCGGGAGGAAGAGGAGACCGGCCGCCAGGAGATGCTCTCCTCCGCGATGGTGGGGCGCCGCGCCCCGCTGACCGCCGCACTCCTCGCCGCCGTGATCGCGAACGCGGCACTGGCGCTGGTGATCGCGGCGGGCCTGGCGGGATCGGGCGCGGGCGGCGCCGGGGCGGTGGCCCTCGCCCTGTCGGTCGCCGGGACCGGTGTGCTGTTCGCCTGCACGGCCGCGATCGCCGCGCAGTTCACCGAGAGCGCCCGGCTCGCCAAGGGGCTCACGGCGGCGGTGATCGGTGCCGCGTTCGTCCTGAAGGCGGCGGGCGACTCGGCGGCGGACGACGGCTCCTCCGTGCTGACCTGGCTCTCCCCCATCGGCTGGGCGGAGAACGTACGGGCGTACGCGGACGAGCGCTGGTCGGTGCTGCTCGTCTTCGTGGCAGCCGTCGCGGTCCAGGCCGTCCTCGCGTACGGCCTGGCCGGGCGGCGCGACGTCGGCATGAGCTTCCTGGCGACGAGACCGGGGCCCGCGCAGGGGCGCATCTCCACGGCGTTCGGTCTCGCGCTGCGGCTCCAGCGCGGTGCGTTGACCGGGTGGACGCTCTCCTTCGCCGTGGTCGGCGTCGCGTTCGGCGGGCTGACCGGCGGGGCGGCCGATCTCGTCGGCGACAACGCGAAGACCAGGGAGATCTTCGAGCGGATGGGCGGACAGGCCGGTCTGACCGACGCGTTCCTCGCCGCGATGGTCTCCGTGCTCGGGATGGTCGCGGCGCTGTACATCGTCGCGTCGGTGCTGCGGCTGCACGGCGAGGAGACCGCCGGACGCGCGGAACCGGTGCTGGCGGGCGGGGTGAGCAGGATCGGGTGGGCGGCCGGTCATCTGGTCATCGCGTTCGGCGGCGCGACCCTGCTCATGGTGGCCGGCGGCCTCGGCCTGGCCGTCGGCTACGGCCACGAACTCCCGGCCGTGCTGGGTGCGTCGCTGGTGCAGCTGCCGGCGATCTGGCTGCTGGGCGGGGTGACGGTCCTGCTGTACGGGGCGTTCCCGAAGGCGGCGGTGGCGGCCTGGGGCGTCGCCGGGGTCTGTCTGGCGCTGGGGTGGCTCGGGCCCGCCGTCAATATGCCGCAGACGGTGATGGACCTGTCACCATTCACACACCTGCCGAAGCTACCGGGTGGCACGGGAATGGAATGGGGCCCGGTGCTCGCGCTCACCGCCGTCGCGGCGGCGCTGGTCGGGGCCGGGCTGGGGGCATTGCGCAAGCGCGATGTCCTGACGTGACAGCGATGCCGGTGTGACAGCAACACCCCGATATGACAGCAATGCACCGATATGACGGTGATGTCCTGATGTGACGGTGACGTGGGGGCGGGGAGCCCCAGGAGGGTGCAACCTCACCCTGGCGCCCCCGCGTCACTCCGTTCATGGAGAACCGAAGCGAAGCCGTCCGCGGGGTCGCCGGATGCCTGGTCGTCGCCGCGGGCGGGGCCACCGGGATGCTCGCCTGGGCGCCGTACGGCAGGCGCGGCATCTTCGGCGGCTTCGAGGGCGCAACCGAGTGGAATGTGCTCTGGCTCGGGCTGCCGGTCATGACGCTCGGCGGCCTCACGGCCGGGCTCGCCCTCGTCGCCCTCGCGGGGCGGAGGTGGCGACGGGCGCTCGGGGCGGCGGTGGTGCTCGCGGCCCTCACCGGTTTCGGGGTGGCCTTCGACGTGCTGGAAGGCCCTCCCCTGGCCTGCGGACCGGGATGCTGAGCGCCGAGCAGCCGGACGCCCGGCGCGCCGGAGTCCCGGCCCGCAGCCTCGTCACAGCTCCACGCGGAGTTCCTTCAGGCCCCTGATCACATAGCCCGGGTTCCACTCCGGCTCGGCCGCCAGCCGCATCCCTGGGGCGCGGCGCAGCAGCTCGCCGAAGGACGCGGCCAGTTCGACCCGGGCCAGCGGGGCGCCCAGGCAGAAGTGGATGCCCGCCCCGAAGGTGATGTGCGGGTTGTCCTGCCGGGCCAGGTCCAGGGTGTCCGGGGCGGCGAAGCGGGCCGGGTCGCGGTTGGCGGAGCCGAAGAGCAGGGCCACCTCCGAGCCGCGCGGAATGACCGTGCCGTCGATCTCGATGTCGTCCAGGACCCAGCGCTCGAACATCTGCAACGGAGTGTCGTACCGCATCAGCTCCTCGACCGCCGTCGGCAGCAGCCCGTGGTCGGCGCGCAGGGCGGCCAGCTGCTCGGGGTGGCGCAGCAACGTCCACCAGCCGTTCACAGTGGTGTTGACGGTCGCCTCGTGGCCGGCGTTCAGCAGCAGCACACAGGTGGAGATCATCTCCTGCTCGCTCAGCCGCTCCCCCTCGTCGTGGGCGGCGATGAGCGCGGAGATCAGATCCGTACCGGGGTTCTTGCGCCGCTCCTCGATCAGCTCGCGCAGATACGCGGAGAAGTCGAGCGAGGCGCGGACGGCGGCGCGGGCGGTCTCCTCGGACGGGTTCAGTTCGAACATGCCGCAGATCGCCGCGGACCAGGGCCGCAGCGGAGCCCGGTCGGACTCCGGGATGCCGAGCATCTCGGCGATCACGGCCACCGGCAGCGGCTCGGCGACCGCCGTGAGCAGGTCCCCGCCGCCCGCCTCGACGAAGGAGTCGACCAGCTCGGCGGCCAGCCGCCGCACGGTCGGGACGAGCTGCTCGACCGTACGCGGGGTGAACGCCTTGGAGACCAGGCGCCGGATCCGGGTGTGGTCGGGGGCCTCCAGGTCGAGGAGCCCCTGTCCGTTGAGGGTGTGGAAGGGCTCGTGCTCGGCGGGCGGCGGCGTGCGGCCGAACTCCTCGTGGGTGAAGCGGTGCAGATACGTGCGCCCCAGGCGGCGGTCGCGCAGCAGCGCGGACACATCGGCGTGGTGCGGGACGAGCCACTGGTCGGTCGGCTCGAAGCGGTGCACCCGGCCGGCGGCGCGCAGCGCGGCGTAGGCGGGGTACGGGTCGGCGACGAAGGCCGGGGACCAGGGGTCGAAGGGGGCATCGGCCGCGGAACGGTGAGACGGGTGCATAGCCGGACGCTAACCGCACCCCACGGCCGCCGACCACCCACCCCGCACACAACCAGCACCCCCGGCCTCCCCGCACGCCGCCAGTGCCCCCGCCCTGGCCTCCCCCGCACCACCAGTGCCCCGTTCCCGGCCTCCCCGCACGGCCCCGCCACCTCAGTACGGGCCTCGGGGCGGGCCTCAGGACGGTGTGACCAGCCGGGCCTCGTACGCGAAGACGGCCGCCTGGGTGCGGTCGCGCAGCCCCAGCTTCACCAGGATCCGGCTCACATGCGTCTTGATGGTGGACTCGGCCACCACCAGATGCGAGGCGATCTCGGCGTTGGACCGGCCCTGCGCGATGAGGACGAGCACCTCCGTCTCGCGCTCGGTGAGATCGCCGATCCGGGCGAGCGCGGGCGAACGCGGCGCCTCCGCGAGCTTCGAGAACTCGTTGATCAGCCGCTTGGTGACGGTCGGGGCGAGCAGCGCCTCGCCGGCGGCCACCACCCGTACCCCGTCGGCCAGCTGGCGCGCGGAGGCGTCCTTGAGGAGGAAGCCGGACGCCCCGGCGCGCAGCGCCTGGTACACGTACTCGTCGAGGTCGAAGGTGGTCAGCACCAGAACCTTGGCGTCCGCGTCGGCGGCGACGATCTCGCGCGTGGCCTCGATGCCGTTGAGTTCCGGCATCCGGATGTCCATCAGGACCACATCGGGGCGCAGCGCCGCGACCTGTGCGATGGCCTGCCGGCCGTCGACGGCCTCGCCGACGACCTCGATCCCCGGCATGGCGTTGAGCAGCACCGAGAAGCCCTCGCGGACCATCATCTGGTCGTCCACGATCAGCACCCGGATGGTCGGGGTGGACGCGGTGGTGGAGGTGCTCATGCCCGGTCCGCCTGTTCCGCCCGCTCCGTCGCCCGGGGCTCGCCGGGCTGTACGGGGATGAACACGGCGATCTCGTACCCGCCCTCGTCCGTCGCCTCGGCCGTCATGTCGCCGTTCAGCATCGCGACCCGCTCCCGCATCCCCGTGATCCCGTGGCCGGTCCCCGGTGAAGGCTTCACCGGACCGGTGGGCGGCCCATTGACGATACGCAGACCCAGCCCGCCCAGCACATAGCCGATCTCCACCTTGGCGGAGGCGCCCGGTGCGTGCCGCAGCGTGTTGCTGAGGGCTTCCTGAATGATCCGGTACGCCGACAGTTCGACGCCCTGCGGCAGTTCACGTACCGCACCGGTGACGGTCTTCTCCGTCGTCAGGCCCGCCTCGCTCACATTGGCGAGGAGCCCGTCGAGCTGGGCGAGCGTGGGCTGCGGGGCGTCCGGCGCCTGGTAGTCCTCGGCCCGTACGACACCGAGGACCCGGCGCAGCTCGGTGAGGGCGGCGACGGCGTTCTCCCGGATCGTGACGAAGGCCTGCTCCAGCTCGGGCGGCGGATTCTCCACCCGGTACGGGGCGGCCTCGGCCTGGATCGCGACGACCGACATGTGGTGCGCGACCACGTCGTGCAGCTCACGGGCGATGGTGGTGCGCTCCTCCAGCAGCGTGCGCCGGTCGCGCTCGACGGCGGTCACGGTGCGCTGCACCGTCACCTCGCGCTCCGCGTCGCGACGGATCTGCACCATGGCGACCACGAGCAGGGCGAACGCTGAGGTCAGGGCCATGCCCAGGGTGGTGGTCCCGGGCCGCCAGACGGCGTTCTCCATGACCATGCCGAGCAGCACGGTGAGGCCCCACATCCAGGCGGCGGTACGCGGCCCGGTCCTGGCCGCGACGACGATCAGGACGACCAGGTGCGCGAAGAACGTGGTCGGCCCCCACGGCCACCCGTTGCCGCCGAACACCGCGGTCACCGGGGTCAGCAGCAACGACATCCAGAACGCGCCGACCGGCCTGACCAGCGCCATCACGACGGCGATGGCCGGGAACACCGCGAGCACCTCGGCGAGGGGAAAGCGCGTCGAGGCGATCCCGGTGAGGAAGGCGATGAGCGCGGCCAGCACCACGACCGCGTGCGGCGCCCAGACGGCACGCTTCCGAATCCGCTCCGGCAGCCGCCGGATCAGCGGCCCGTCCGTCCCCAGCCGCGGCATCGGACGGTAGGCGAACGCATCGTGGAAGAGGGCCTGCCGGAGGCCGCCTATCGCCCCCGCGGCCAGCTGGAACTCCGGGCTTCTGCTCTTGGTCTCGGTCACGCTTCCACGTTAGGGGGGCGGGCCGGGCCCGGTCGTCAGCAGTGATACGGATTCCGGGCCGTCCATCGCAAGTACTACGGTCTCCGCCGAGCGGCCGGATCCCCTCCCACCAGGCCACCGGCCCCCTCTCACCAGGCCAGCTGTGCGATCTCCTCCGCCACCACCGCGCACGCGTCGGCCGCCGGGTCGATCAGCGGGTAGTGGCCGACGTCGGGCAGCAGGGTCAGCCCCACCGTCTCGCCGGCCTTCGCCGCCGCGTCGACGAACGCCTCCGCGACCGCCTGCGGCACATCGACGTCGGTGGTGCCCTGCACCACGGTCGTCGCGATGCCGGTGGGCAGCAGCGCCGCCGGGTCGGCGTGCGGGGCCCGCTCCCCGAAGTCCTCCTCCCCGCCGAGGAATTGAACGATCGCGCCGGAGCACACGTCCAGCCCGACGGCGGTGGCGAAGTCGGCGATCGGTGCGAGGGCGACGACGCCCCGCAGCTGCGGCGGCGCGGGCAGCCGCCACGGCGACCCTTCGGGCAGTACGTGCCGGGCGGCGGCCCACAGGGCCAGCTGCCCGCCGGCCGAGTGCCCGGTGACGACGATCCGCCGGGCATCGGCCGCCGGGAGTTCCCGGGCCAGCAGCGCCGGCAGCGCGTCCATCGCCGCGGCGACATCGTCGAGGGTCTCCGGCCAGCGGCCCGCGACCGGGCCGGAACCCCGCTGCTGCGGGATCTCGCTGCCGCACCGGTACTCGACACTGGCGACGGCGAACCCGCGCCGGGCCAGGAAGTCCGCGAACGGCGACACATGCTGCCGGTCGTACGGCGCCCGCCACGCCCCGCCGTGCAGGACGACCACGACCGGCGCCCCGGTCCGCCCGTCGCGCGGGGCGTAGAAGTCGATCAGCTGGTCGGGGTGGCTGCCGTAGGCGGCGGATGTGTCGGGGGCGACCGGTGGATGCGAGAGGGCCGACTCGGTCTCGGCTGCGTCCCGATCACGCGCGGCAGAATCCGACATGCTGCTCCAACCGTCCTGTAGCTGAGCCCAACTGGCCTGACCTGCGGGGACGGTACCAGTACGGAAGGCTCCCGTCCCCGCCGAGGATCACGGCAGGAGTTCGGCTCCCCCGGAGGGGGCCGGCCGGCTCTCCGGCTACCCCTCCGCCAGCACCTCGCCCAGCACCCGCGCCGCCCGCTCCACGTCCGCGAACCCGACGTACAGCGGCGTGAATCCGAACCGCAGCACGTCCGGCCGGCGCAGGTCACCGACGACGCCCCGGGCGATGAGCGCGCTCATCACCGGCTCCGCGTCCGCGCAGCGCAGCGCGACCTGGCTGCCGCGTTCCGCACGCCCGGGGGTGACGGAGACGACCCGGCCCTCGGGCACGTACCCGGCGACGCACTCCAGGAAGAAGTCCGTCAGCGCCAGGGACTTCGCCCGTACCTCGTCGATGAACACCCCGTCCCACACGTCCAGCGATGCTTCGAGCGTCAGCATGGAGACGATGTCGGGGGTGCCGACCCGACCTCGTACCGCGCCGTCGGCCGGGGTGTATTCAGGGGTCATGCCGAACGGGTCGGCGTGCGACGTCCACCCCGGCAGGGGCGAGTCGAAGGCCGCCTGGTGGCGCTCGGCGACGTAGATGTAGGCGGGCGAACCCGGGCCACCGTTCAGGTACTTGTACGTGCAGCCGACCGCCAGGTCCACGCCGTGCTCGTCGAGGCCGACGGGCAGGGCGCCCGCGCTGTGGCACAGGTCCCAGACGGCGATGGCGCCCGCCTCGTGCACGGCTGCGGTGAGTCCGGGCAGGCCGTGGAGCCTGCCGGTGCGGTAGTCGACATGGTTGAGCAGAACGGCCGCGGTACGGGGGCCCAGCGCGCCCGGCACCTCGGCGGGGGCGACCGGGACGAGCCGGTGGCCGGTCATCCGGGCCGCGGACTCGGCGATGTACCCGTCCGTGGGGAAGGTCGTCGCGTCGACGAGGATCTCGTCGCGCCCCCGGGGCGCCAGCCGGGTCGCGGCGACGACGGCCTTGAAGACGTTCACGCTGGTGGAGTCGCCCACCACGATCTGCCCGGCGGCGGCCCCGACCAGCGGGGCGATCCGGTCACCGATCCGTTCCGGCGCGGTCCACCAGCCGCTCTCGTCCCAGGACCGGATGCGCAGCTCGCCCCACTCGCGGGTGAGGACCTCCTGCACCCGGGCGGGCACGTGCGCCGGCAGCGCGCCGAGCGAGTTGCCGTCGAGATAGACGGTGTCGTCGAGGGTGAACAGCTTCCGCCGGTCCGCGAGCGGGTCGGCGGCGTCGAGTGCCGCGGCCCGCGCGGCGAAGGTCTCAGACATGGCTGCGCGCCGTCCAGAGCTCGGGGAAGACGTTCTTCGTGGCCCGCTTCTCCAGCCAGGCGACCCCGGCGGAACCGCCGGTCCCGGTCTTCGAACCCATCGCGCGCCGGGTGGCGACGAGATGGTCGTTGCGCCAGCGCCAGACCAGCTCGCCGACGTCGGTGAGCGCCTCGCCGAGCCGGACCAGGTCCTCGTGCCGCTCGGGGTCGGCGTAGATCTCCGCCCAGACCGCCTCGACCTCGGGGGACGGCTCGTACTTCTGCGTCAGGTCCCGGCCGAGCACGGACTGCGGTACGGCGTACCCGCGCCGGGCGAGCAGGGCGAGCGTCTCGTCGTACAGGCCCGGCTCGGCGAGCGCCTTCTCCAGCTCGGCGTGGACGCGGGGCGCGCCCCGGTGCGGCACCAGCATGGACGCGGACTTGTCGCCGAGCAGGAACTCCATCCGCCGGTACATCGCGGACTGGAATCCGGAGCCCTCGCCGAGCGCGGCACGGTAGGAGTTGAACTGGGCGGGGGTGAGCTGGGCGAGCGGGGTCCAGGAGGCGTTGAGCGCCTCCAGCTCCCGCACCGACCGCTTGAGCGCGTCGCGTGCGACGGTCAGCCGGTCCTCGCGCAGGGCGTGCGCGGCGGTCTCCCACTCGTGGACTATGACGGTGAACCACAGCTCCATGACCTGGGTGGTGACCAGGAAGACCATTTCGCCCGGATCGTCGGAGCGAGGGTGCTGGAGGTGGGTCAGGACATCCGCCTGGACGTAGTCCTCGTACGGAGTCGTTCCCGCGAAGTCGAGGTGCGGGGTCTGCGCACCGGTGGCTTCGGGGTCGGGGTGGATCGTCGACATCGCTGTCTCCTCGACACAAGCTTCCGGGTAGCGGTCCGCCCCTTCCGTGAGGTGATGGAGCTCCGGTCCCCTGCCCGCATCCTAAGCGGACGCCTCGGGAGCGCGCAGACCCCGCGGACGTAGGGCGTCCGCGGGGTCCGACGAGGAGTTCTAGCCGAGCGTCTCGGCAGCGGTGGGCGAGGAGTCGCGCAGGAACGTCGAGCAGCGCTCGTACTCCTCCTGCTCCCCGATCGCCTGGGCGGCCCGCGCCAGGGCGTGCAGGGCACGCAGGAAGCCGCGGTTCGGCTCGTGCTCGAACGGTACGGGGCCGTGGCCCTTCCAGCCGGCCCTGCGCAGTGCGTCGAGGCCGCGGTGGTAGCCGGTGCGGGCGTAGGCGTACGACTCGATGACGCGGCCGCCGTCGAACGCCTCGTCGGCGAGCTGTGCCCAGGCCAGGGAGGAGGTCGGGTACTTCGCCGCGACATCGGCGGGGGCCGTGCCGCTCGCGAGCAGCTCGCGCGGCTCCGGGTCGTCGGGCAGGTGGGTCGGGGGAGGTCCCCCGAGCAGATTCTCGTGGATCGACATGGGTTCAAGTGTGCCTGGCACCGGCGGGCCGGGGGTACCCGGGCGCCGTGCGGGCGGTCAGCCCGCGCCCGGGTTCTCCTCCGTCTCGTGCGCGGGTTCCAGGGGCGGTGCGGCGACGCCGCAGTGCACCGTGCACTCGGGCCGCACCTGCTCCTTCTCGTCGGCCGTGACCAGGGGTTTCCGTACCGTCGCCCAGGCGATCGCCGCACCCAGCACAAGCAGCCCGGCGCACATCGGCATGGCCCGGCGGAAGGTCGCGTCGAACTCGTCGGCGTCCCGGTACGCCTCCGGGCCCATTCCGGCGAGCAACGGCAGCGCGGCCACCGCGATCAGGCCCGCGGCGCGGGCGGCCGCGTTGTTGATCCCGCTGGCGAGGCCGGCCCGTGCGGTGTCCACGGAGGCCAGGACGGTCGCGGTGAGCGGTGCGACCAGGGTGACGAGGCCGACGCCGAGGACGGCGACCGCGGGCAGCACATCGGTGAGGTAGCCGGAGACGGAGTTCGAACCGGGCCCGACCCGCAGCATCAGCAGCATGCCCGCGGCGGCGACCAGCGGGCCGGCGGTGAGCGGGATGCGGGGGCCGATGCGCTGTCCCAGTTCGCCCGAGGCGGCCGAGAAGAACAGCATCAGGACGGTCGCCGGCAGCAGGGCGGTGCCCGCGCCGAGCGCCGAGTACCCGGCCACCACCTGGAGCTGGATCGCGGAGAGGAAGAAGTAGCCGCCGAGCGCCGCGTACACGCAGAGGGTGATGACGTTGACGGCGGTGAACTGCCGGGACGCGAAGACCGAGGGCGGCAGCATCGGTTCCTTCCGGGTGCGCTCCACCCGCACGAAGACCGCCCCGAGCAGGACCCCGCCGACGGCCGCCCCGATCACCGCACCGGATGCCCCCTGCCCCGGCGCCTCGATCAGCGCATAGGTCACCAGGGCGAGGGCGAGCGCCCCGAGCACGGCGCCCAGCACGTCGAAGCGCCCGTGCGCGTGCGGGTCGCGCGACTCCGGTACGTGACGCAGCGCCACCGGCACACAGACCGCGGCGAGCGGCACATTGAGCAGGAACACCCACCGCCAGCCCGGCCCGTCGACGAGCCAACCGCCGACGAACGGCCCGACGGCGGCCCCGACCCCGCCCAGCCCCGACCAGAGCCCGACCGCGCGGGCCCGGTCGTCGGGGTGGAAACTCGCCTGGATCAGGGCCAGCGAACCGGGCGTGAGGAGCGCCCCGCCGATGCCCTGGAGGGCGCGGGCGGCGATCAGCACGGCGGCGTTCGGCGCCAGGCCGCACAGCACGGACGCGGTGGCGAACCAGATCACCCCGACGACGAAGACCCGCCGCCGCCCGTACCGGTCGCCCAGGGCACCCCCGAGGAGGATCAGCCCGGCGAGGGTCAGCATGTAGGCGTTGACGGTCCACTGGAGGGCGGCCAGGTCGGTGCCGAGGTCCTTGCCGATGCGGGGCAGGGCGACGTTGATGACGGTGGAGTCCAGCATGGCCATGCTGGAGCCGAGGACGGTGGTGAGGACGATCCGGCGTCCGGTGGCGGAGGCGACGCGGATGGCGCCCGGCTCGGCTGCGTCAGGCATACGAGCAGCATCCCCGCTCCGTGCCGGGAAAGCCATCGGGCGGCGGCCCTCCCGGCACGGGGTCAGCCGGTCAGGTCGACGGACGGGCGGCTGCTGCCCGCACCGTTCCAGTCCACGCGGAAGCCGGCTCCGCGGAACGCCCGCACGACGAGTTCACCGGCGTGTTCCATCTTCCGGGTGCTGCCGTCCGGTGCGCCCCAGAACGCCAGGAAGAGGCGTCCCGTTTCGCGGGCGTGCTTGGCGTCCTGGCGCGTGTAGTAGCAGAACCCCACGAGGTCGTCCGGGCCCCGGTCCCGTTCCTCCGCGGCCTCGGAGCAGTCGTCGAAGCCGTCGGACTGGGTGGTGCCGGCATCGGCGAGCGCGACGAACCCCGCCGCGTCCAGCCCGTCCAGCACTGCACCGATCCGCTTCTTCGCCGCGCGCCACTGTGCCCGCGACAGCTTCCGCTCCGGCGCGGAATCCGCCTCGTCCGGCGCCGGCGGCTCGACTCCGGCGGCGGCCGCCAGGAGCGCGGCCACCTCCGGACACCAGGCGTTGACGGTGACATGGCTGCCGTGGCCGTCGGTGATGTCGGGATCCGCCCCGCGGGCGATCAGCAGCTCGACCGCTTCGGGCGACTGCGAGAACTCGGCGGCGAGGTAGAGGGCGGTGCGCCCGTCACCGCCCGGATGCTCGACGGGCGCTCCGGCGTCCAGCAGCGCGGCGAGGACGGCGGCCGCGCGGGCCGGGTCCGACTCCGCCCCCGTCGCGGCCTGGTGCAGGAGGCTCCACCCGTACTCATTGACCGCGGCGACATCGAATCCGGCGTCCAGGGCGGCCCGTACGGCCGCGAGATCGCCGTTGTGTGCGGCTTCGAACACAACCATCAGTGGCACACCCTAGGACGCCCGCGCCGTCACGGCACGTACGCCTCTGATCAGCGCGTCCACCCCGGCCTCCGCCTTGGAACGCGGGCACCCCACGTTCAGCCGCACGAAGCCCTCCGCGCCGTACACCCCGCCCGGCATCACCGCGACCTTCTCCTGCTCGATCAGCACCCGCTGCAGGGCCTCGTCGCCATCGACCCCCACGGGCCGCAGATCGATCCACGCCAGATAGCCGGCCTGCGGCGGCCGCCACCCCAGCTCCGGGAACGCCTCGTTCAGCCGCTGCGCGACCAGTGCCAGATTCCCGGCGACATACGCCCGCAGCGAGTCCAGCCACGCCGCCGACTCCCGGTACGCGGCGATGTGCGCGGTCAGCGACAGCACCGCCGGGGAAGCCAGCCCCTCGGCCGTCTCCATCCGGCGCAGGAACTCCGTCCGGTCGGCCGGATCGCCGATCAGCCCGTACGAACCGGTCAGCGCCGGGAAGTTGAACGCCTTCGACGCGGAGGTGATCAGCGCCCAGCGCCCGTCGCCCCCGATCCGCGTCCACGGCACATGCGCATGCCCCTCGTGCACGAAGTCCGCGTGTATCTCGTCGCTGATCACCGCGACCCCGTACCGCGCGGCGAGCGATCCCATCCCGCCCAGCTCGGCCTCCGTCCACACCCGGCCCGTCGGATTGTGCGGCGAGCACAGGACCAGGACCTTGCTGTCGGGGCGGGCGAGCTCGCGTTCCAGCGCGGCCGGGTCCCCCACCGGCACGCCCCGCAGCTCCCGCCCGAGCCCGGTGATCGCCTTGCGGAAACCGTCGTACGTGGGGGTGTGGACGACCACTCCGTCACCCTCGGCCGACCACATCTGGAGCAGCTGCGAGAGCTGGCTGAGCACCGAGGGGCCGTACACCAGCTGCCCGGTGTCCACCTCGGTGCCGTACCGGGTCGCGTACCAGTGGGCTATCGCCGAGCGGAAGTCGTCCTGCCGCCAGTCCGTGTAGCCGAACACGCCGTGGTCGAGACGGGAGCGCAGCGCGCTCAGCACCTCCGGGGCGGTCTCGAAGTCCATGTCGGAGATGGTGAACGGCAGGAGCCCGTCCACCCCGAACCGGTCCGCCACCCCGTCCCACTGGACGCACCAGGTGCCCCGGCGGTCGACGACGGTGTCGAAGTCATAGCGCGCACTGGAACTCACAGCGATCCCTCATGCCTCTCTGGAACGTGACGTGGACGCAGGCGTGGTCGCGGACGCGGCGTGGGCCCGGCACCCCAAGGGGTACCGGGCCCACGACCACACTCCGTAAGGCGGTTGCCGCCTACTTCAGCTTGGTGCCGGTGGAGCGCAGGTTGGCGCAGGCCTCCGTGACGCGCTTGGCCATGCCCGCCTCGGCGGACTTGCCCCAGCTGCGCGGGTCGTAGACCTTCTTGTTGCCGACCTCGCCGTCGACCTTCAGCACACCGTCGTAGTTGCGGAACACGTGGTCCACGATCGGGCGGGTGAAGGCGTACTGGGTGTCGGTGTCGAGGTTCATCTTCACGACGCCGTTCTCCAGCGCGGTGGCGATCTCCTGCTCGGTGGAGCCGGAACCGCCGTGGAAGACGAAGTCGAAGGGGTGGCTACCAGCTGCCTTGCCGTACTTGGCGCCGACGCCCTCCTGGAGGTCCTTCAGCAGCTCGGGACGGAGCACGACGTTGCCCGGCTTGTAGACACCGTGGACGTTGCCGAAGGAGGCGGCCAGCAGGTAGCGGCCCTTCTCGCCCAGGCCGAGCGCCTCGGCGGTGCGCAGCGCGTCGTCGACGGTGGTGTACAGCTCGTCGTTGATCTCGTGCGTCACGCCGTCCTCCTCGCCACCGGTCGGGGTGATCTCGACCTCAAGAATGATCTTGGCGGCGGCGGCCTTGGCCAGCAGCTCCTGGCCGATGGCCAGGTTGTCGGCCAGCGTCTCGGCCGAACCGTCCCACATGTGGCTCTGGAACAGCGGGTTCTCGCCCTTGGCGACGCGCTCGGCGGAGATGTCGAGCAGCGGACGCACGTAACCGTCCAGCTTGTCCTTGGGGCAGTGGTCGGTGTGCAGCGCGACTGAGATGTCGTACTTGGCGGCGACGATGTGCGCGAACTCGGCCAGGGCGACGGCGCCGGTGACCATGTCCTTGTTGTACTGGCCGCCCAGGAACTCCGCCCCACCGGTGGAGATCTGGACGATGCCGTCGCTCTCCGCCTCCGCGAAGCCGCGCAGCGCAGCGTGCAGGGTCTGGGTCGACGTCACATTGATGGCCGGGTAGGCGAACTTGCCTGCCTTCGCCCGGTCGAGCATCTCGGCGTAGACCTCGGGGGTTGCGATGGGCATCTGACCGCTCCTTGGGATATGCGGGTGTGCGTTGCTGGTTCCCTGACCTGGGGGCGACGTCATCGTCGCCCCCATCTTCCCAGACTCTCGTTCCGGCTCCACCCGGCCCGTCTCCCGAGTGCTCCGGTGCACGGGACGCGGACCCGCGAAGGGGGTGGGCCGTTTCACGTGAAACCACCCACCCCCGGAAGAAACCGCAGGTCAAGCCGATGCTCAGGCCAGGAATCAGGCCAGATCGAGGTCGGCCACCGAGTAGACGTGGACATACGGGAGACCGGCCTCGGCGATGGCCGGAGCCGCACCCCGCTCCACGATCACGGCCACGGCCACGACCTCGCCACCGGCCTCGCGCACCGCCTCGACGGCCGTCAGCGGCGAACCACCGGTGGTCGAGGTGTCCTCCACCACCAGGCAGCGGCGGCCCTTCACATCCGTGCCCTCGATGCGGCGCTGCATCCCGTGCGCCTTCTGCGCCTTGCGGACGACGAACGCGTCCAGCTCCTGCCCGCGCGCGGCGGAGGCGTGCAGCATCGAGGTGGCCACCGGGTCGGCGCCCAGCGTCAGCCCGCCCACGCAGTCGTAGTCCAGCTCGGCGGTGGCGTCGAGCATGACCTGACCGACCATCGGAGCGGCCTTGCCGTCCAGCGTGATGCGGCGCAGGTCGATGTACCAGTCGGCCTCAAGACCCGAGGAGAGGGTCACTTTGCCGTGTACCACGGCCTTGTCCTTGATCTGCTGGAGCAGCTCAGCACGTACGTCAGTCATGGCTACGAGCTTAAGCCGCGCGCCTCGCATCAACTTTCGCCGACTCCGGCGCCGGGGCGGAGCCGGCGCCAGCTCCACGTCGTCGAGATCTCCAGCGGATCGATCGGTGTGACGTACCGGGGCGTGGTGTTCAGCCCGTTCGGCGGGCCGGACTGCGGCTCCACACAGACCGCCTCCTCCTGCTCGTCGTAGATCACGACCCACTCGGTCCGGCTCTTCACGGTCAGCTCCAGCTGCTCCGGCCAGGTGAGCGTCACCTCGACCCCGTCCGGCATCCCGAAGCAGTCGTCCCAGGGGCCGCCCAGGGGCGGGATACGGCGGCCGGTCGGCAGATGGTTCTCGCCCCGCTCCTCCTGCCAGGCCGCGTCGAAGGTCAGCTGTACGTCCTTGCCACCGCCACCGAGGTTGCGCAGGAACCAGGGGTGCCAGCCGGCCTGCGCCGGGAACGAGTCTCCGTACGTCTCGATGCCGAAGGCGAGCGTGAGCGAGTCCTCGGCCAGCTCGAAGGTCTGGGTCACCCGGCCCGGATACGGCCAGGGGGCGACGAGGTCGTAGTAGAACGACGCCTCCCGCTCGCCCAGCCGGGCGGTGCGCCAGGCGGTGTCCCTGCCGGTGCCGTGGATGGCGTGCGGCGGGGAGTTCAGCGGCAACCGGTGCGGGACGTCGCCGTTGCGGAACAGTCCGTTCTCGGTGCGCCCGCACCACGGCACCATCGGGAAGCAGCCGTACCGCTCCCCCTGCCGCAGCACCTCGGTGCCACCGATCCGCAGGCTGTCGATGCGACAGCCGTTGGCAGGATTCACGGTCAACTCTGTGTCGCCGACGGACAGCCGGACGTCCTTCTCGCTGCTACTCACCCGACCGACATTACTGGCGGGACCGCTACCGCCGCCGCCTCAGCGCCCGGGTCACCACCACGGCGGACGCCAGCGCGAGCGCGGCGGCCGGGGCGACCCAGCGCAGCGTGGCGCCCGCGGTGGTCGAATCGGGTGACGGGACGGGCGCGTACCGGCCGCGCGGCGGCGCGTGGTCGACCTCCTCGGCGCTGCGGCCGATCATGGTCCGCCGGGCGTGCGCGGCCTCCGCCGGGGGGCCTTCGGGGGCGGTGAACTCCACCTCGGACACCGGGTCGAGCGACGGCGGGGGCACGGGCGCGTCGAAGACGGAGCCGGTGCCCGGCGGATTTCCGGGCTCCCCCGGCTCCCCGGACTCCCCCGGCTCCTCCGCGGAGGGCGCCTCGTCCGCCGCGGCGTCATGGCTGGGCGTGGCGTCGTCGGCGGTGTCGTCGCCGGCTTCCGGGGTGACGCTACGGGCGGTGGCCGCGCCGGTCGTATCGGCCTCCTCGGCCCCCTCCTCGATGGCCTGCTCCACGGCTTCCCCGACGGTCCGCTCCACCTCGCCGAGCTCCTCACCCGGCACACCGTCGGCCGCGTCAGCGCTCTCTTCGCCGTCCGCGAGCGTCTCCGTCACCAGTTGCTGGGCAAAGCGGTCCAGCAGCCGGTGGGCCGCCGCGAGCGCCGCCGCCGGGTCCAGCTCCAGGAGCCGGCCGTCACCGCTCGCCGTGCCCGCGAACCCGATGGCCGTGCCGCCGTCCCGCTCGGTCAGGCCGATCGTCAGGCTCAGCTTCGCCGAGCCGCTGCCCCGGGCCTCGGTGCCCTCGCCCGTCACCAGGATCCCGGCCCGGGACGAACCCTCCGGGCCGTCCTGCGGCGCATCGGTGAGCCGCAGCTCGCCGCGGTAAGTGATCGTGTGGCCGTCGACCCGGATCTTGAGCCGGCCGGACAGCGGGCCCGCGGACGCGTCGGCGTCCTGCTGCAACCCCGGCACGCATCTCGCGACGCGGGCGGGGTCACCCAGCGTCCGCCGGAGGGGCAGGACCGGAACCGGAACGAACACCTCATGCTCCATGGAAACCGAGCCTACTCAGCCCCGGCCGTCACGTCAGCGGTTCCGCCCCGCGGAGCCGCCGGTCATCCGGATCACGGCACCCGCCTCACCGGTCCTCCCAGTACCGCGGATGCACCAGCGTCGACGGCGGCAGCCCCGGCAGCCGTGCGCTCTCCATCTCCCGTCCCGCGTTCACCAGCTCGGGCTCCGTCATGGACCGCAGCACCGGCGCCTCCGGGGCGAGGCCCAGCCCCGGCCGCCTTCCCCGACCGGCGAGGACGAAGCCCCAGCCGTGCGCGGAGTGCGCCCGGTGCGTGGCCCGGTCGGGACCGGCCGCGGAATCGGAGAGCCGGCCACTGATCCGGTACGGACGGGTCCGCAGCCCGGCCGCCCTCATCGACGCCTCGACCGTCCAGAACGTACGCGGCCGGGACACCGGCGGGCCCCCGTGCACCACCAGTCGGCCGCCGGGCGCGAGCGCCTCGGTGACCAGGCCGTAGAACTCCGCCGAGTAGAGCTTCGTGCTGGTGGAGATCCCGGGATCGGGCAGATCGGAGATCACCACGTCATAGCTGCCGTGCGCCGCCCGCAGCCGGTTGAAGGCGTCCGCGGTGACGGCCGTGAGCCGGGGGTCGCGGTACGCGTGACCGTTCAGCTCCGAGAGCGCCCGGTCGGTACGGGCCAACCGGGTGACGCCCTCGTCGAGCTCGACCACGGTGACGCCGCGTACGTCCGGATACCGCAGCACCTCGCGGGCGGCGAGGCCGTCGCCGCCGCCCAGGACCAGGACGTGGGCGTGCGGCCCGTTCATCGCCGGGTGCACCAGCGCCTCGTGGTAGCGGTACTCGTCGCGCGCGCTGACCCGCAGCCGTCCGTCCAGATACAGATTCAGGGAGCTGCGGCCCGACCCCGTCAGCACCACCTCCTGGACCTCGGTCTGCACCGCGACCCGCACCCCGTCCCCGTACACCGCGCGCCGCGCCACCCGCTCGAAGTCGTCGACCAGCGCGCTGGCGACGGCCAGCGCGGCGATCACCGCCACGTTGAACAGGATCAGCAGCCAGCGGGAGCGAGGGGTGAGATCCCGCCGGAACACCCACAGCACCAGCGCCCCGCCCGCCGCCGCGTTGACCGCACCGGTGAACAGCGCCCCGGTGAGCTGCCCGAGCGCCGGCAGCAGCAGGAACGGGAACGCGAGCCCGCCGACCAGCGCGCCCACGTAGTCGGCGGCGAAGAGATCCGCGACGGCGCCGCCCGCGTCCTGCCGGTCGACGCGCTGGATCAAGGTCATCAGCAGCGGGATCTCCGCACCGATCAGGATGCCGATCGTGAGCGAGAACCCGACCAGGGCGTACCGCGACTCCCCGATCCAGGCGAACGACGCGTACAGCACCAGCGCCGAGGAGCCGCCGACGAGCGCGAGGGCCGCCTCGATCAGCCCGAAACCCACTGCGGCACGGCTGCGTAAACGTTTCGCGAGAAGCGAGCCGACCCCCATCGCGAAGACCATCACGGAGAGCACGACCGAGGCCTGGGTGACGGAATCACCGATCAGATAGGAGGCAAGAGCCACCAGTTCGAGCTCGTACACCAGACCGCAGGCAGCACAGACGAAGACAGCGGCCAGCACGAGATACCGACCGGTCCTCGGCCCCACGGGAAGACACGCCGCGCCCCCTCGCAGCGACGCCTGCTGGTCGATCATGAGGCGAACGCTACGTCACGATTCGGTGGCTGCCTGTCACCCACAAGGGTGTAGTGGCGTGCTCGCAAGGGAGTCGGGCCCTGTTCAGAGCGTCGCTGCCGGCATCCGCACTCCCACTCGGGTGCGCGTCACCACCAACTGCCCCTCCTGCGGGTACGCGTGCCAGGTGCGCCACCGCATCTGGCCCTCGGCCCGCTGGGCGAGCATGGCGGTGAAGGCGTGCGGGCTGCCGGGGAACGTCCCGGCGAGACCGTGGGGATGGTCGGCCACCAGCGCGAGGAGCTCCTGCGCGCGCCCCGCGAACGAGCCCTCCGAGAGCGTCTCGACGCGCGCCGCGAATTCGTACTCCCATTCCCCGAGCCGCTTGGACACACCGAGCGGAAGCGGTGTGCTGCTGCCGGGGATGCAGGCGACGGTTTCGGAACAGGTGCCGCGGTCCTCTTCGAGGAGCACCTGGTGGGAGGCGCCTAGCAGGCGCATCTGCAGCCTGGCACCCGCGAGTTCGAGATCTAGCACGGCCAGGGCCGGGAGCGGTTCGCGCCCCAGCGCCCAGGCCAGGTCGGCAGCACAGGTATCGGAATAAGCCGTCTGGAGGGTCGTGAGCATGGGTCGGCTCCGCAAGCAAGCATGGACACATGGACAGGGGACGCCCCCCGGCGTGATGCACGTGGGAGGTGGGTAGCGCCCGATCAGGTCCAACTGGGGTCCGAGGGCTGAATGTTCTCTCAACCGAGGGAACCACGAATAAGTCGCATCCACAGCGTTTTTACCCAACTTGCCGTGGTTTCCATCCCCTAGGGGGCCCCTCGGATCATCTGTTCACCGGCAACTCGCGGAAAGTCCCAACAAAAAGGTGCCTGGCGGGAGTTCACCCGCCGGGCACCTCCACAACCAGCCGCCCGGGTCAGTCGCCTCCGCCGCCTCCGCCGCCTCCGCCCCCGCACGACGAGCCACCGCCGCACGAATGCCCGCCGGAGTGCCCGCTGCTGCTTCCGCAGGACGAACCGCCGCCGCTGTCACCCCCCGCCCACCAGCTGTCCCCCGAGCCACTGCCGGAGTTCCTCCGCCGCGCGCCCCGCTTGCCCGCCTTCGACCTGTTCCCGGCCCTCACCAGGACCGAGACGAGCAGCCCGATCAGAGCGACCGCTATCACCACACCGACAAAAACCTTCACCGACCTCACGTCCTTCCGTCCCCCGAAGCGAGGTCCCCCCGCTTCCCTGCGCTTCCTGCGTGTGTGGGGGATTCCCCGGCCCCCGGACGGCCAAAGCAGACTTGAGCAACTCCAGAGCTTCCGCGCAGGATGGCGGTCATGACACAGGGACGACCGCTGCTCAACCGCCGCCTCGCCGAGTTCGGTACGACGATCTTCGCGGAGATGTCGGCGCTTGCCGTACGGACAGGCTCCATCAACCTCGGCCAGGGCTTCCCCGACACCGACGGCCCCGAAGAGATCCGGGAGGCCGCGGTCCGGGCGCTGCGCGACGGTCACGGCAACCAGTACCCGCCGGGCCCCGGCATCCCCGAACTGCGCACCGCGATCGCCGAGCACCAGCAGCGGCGCTACGGCCTCAGCCACGACCCCGACACCGAGATCCTGGTCACCGCCGGAGCCACCGAGGCCATCGCCGCGTCCCTGCTGGCGCTGCTGGAACCCGGCGACGAGGTCATCGCGTTCGAGCCCTTCTACGACTCTTACGCCGCCTGCATCGCCATGGCCGGCGGCGTCCGCGTCCCGCTGACCCTGCGCGCCCCGGATTTCCGCCCCGACCTCGACGCCCTCCGGGACGCGATCACGCCCCGCACCCGGCTGCTGCTGCTCAACAGCCCCCACAACCCGACGGGCATGGTCCTCACCCGCGAGGAACTGACCACGATCGCCGAACTGGCGGTGGCACACGACCTCCTCGTCATCACCGACGAGGTCTACGAGCACCTGGTCTTCGAGGGCGAACACATCCCGCTGATCTCACTGCCCGGCATGCGCGACCGCACGGTCTCGATCTCGTCCGCCGGCAAGACCTTCTCGTACACCGGCTGGAAAGTCGGCTGGGTCACGGCGGACGCCCCGCTCGTCGCCGCCGTCCGGACGGCCAAGCAGTACCTGACCTACGTCAGCGCGGGCCCGTTCCAGTACGCGATCGCCGAAGCGCTGCGCCTGCCGGACTCGTACTTCGACAGCTTCCGCGCCGGCCTCCGCCGCAAGCGCGACCTGCTCGGCGACGGCCTGCGCGCGGCCGGGTTCGAGGTCCACCGGCCCCAGGGCACGTACTTCATCACCACCGACATCACCCCGTTCGGCGAGAAGGACGCCTACGCCTTCTGCCGCGCGCTCCCCGAACGCTGCGGCGTCGTCGCCATCCCCAACTCCGTCTTCTACGACGACCCCGACGCCGGCCGCAGCCAGGTCCGCTTCACCTTCTGCAAGAAGGACGACGTCCTGCACGACGCGGTCGGCCGCCTGCGACGCCTGGCGTCCTGAACCGGCACACCCCGGGGCGACGGTCCTGAGGACCGCAGCCCCGGGGTGGGGTGTCGCTGCCGTGCGAGGGCTCAGGCGCCCGGAGGGACCGGGTCCCCGCCGTCCGTCTTCTCCTCGGCAGGGGCCAGGCCCAGACGCTCCTGGAGCCACTTGTCGAACTCGATCGAGGCGCGCACCCAGCTGACCGTCGACGAGACGAAGTGCTCCAGGCTGACGCCCGTACCGATGAGCATCTGCGCCTCACCGATCAGACGGACCGAGACCTCGGTGTCCTCGGAGCCCTCCTCGGGCTCGTGGGTGTGCGTGTAGACCTTGGGCCACAGTGTGCGGCGGTTCCAGTCGTCGATCGCGTCGAGGAGGACCGGACGCTGGTCCGCGGCGTGCGGGCGGTCGTAGAACGTACGGACCGAGAAGACCTGCTGCTCGTCCTCGCCCCGGAACATGAAGTACGTGCGGAAGTCCTCCCACGGCGCCGCGAGGTCACCCTCGTCGTCGACGACGTACTTCAGCTCCATCTGTTCGAGGAGCTGCTTGACGAGGTCCTGGTCAGGGACAACGGGGCCCTCGGGTCCTGCCGCCTGCGGTTCGGGCTGGCCCCCGAAATTCGGAATCGAGGACGGATCGATAGACATCGCTGGGTACTCCTGTGGATCGCTCGTGGTTTCCTGCCGACGACCCTAGCCGCGTTTCGCCGCCAGGGGGTCTACGCCCTCCGGGGAATCATCTGCGCATCGGCTCCCCGCGCCCGCGCCCAAGCGGCGGCGGCAAGAATCGCACACAGCACCCCGAGGAGTCCGGACGCGCCAATGGTGTTCGCCGACGAGCCGGACAGCTCCGTCGCCACACCCCCCACGGCGACGCCGATCCCCTGGATGGCGGTCATCCCCGACCTTGCGAGCCCCAGCGTCTGGCCGCGCCGGTCGGCCGGAGTCAGGAGCACGAAGGTGGCCCCGGCGGTGATCTGGTAGGCGGAGCACACCCCGGCCACCAGCAGCAGGAACATGGCCGCAGCTACGCCGGGGTCGAGCCAGTAGGCGAGCAGCGGCAGATTCGCACCGATCGCCAGCGGCCCGAGCAGGCGGCGCCGCGACTCGTCGCCGACCTTGGCCCGCCCCAGCAGGGCCGCTCCCAGCACCATTCCCGCCGGATGCGAGGCGAGCAGGAGCCCCACCGAGGAGGCGCCACCGCCGGCCTCGTCCGCGAACGGGGCGGCCAGCCCTTCCGGCAGGACGACGAACCCCGCGAGCCACCCAAGTGCGAGCAGCGACCGGAGCCTGCGGTCCGACCAGATCAGCGCGGCCGCACCCCCGACCTGTGCGCCGAGCCGCGTCTTGCGGGCGTCGGCACTCGCCGCGGGACGGGCCTTCACGCCGAACCTGACCAGGATCGCCGAGAGGAGGAAGGTCACCGCGTTCACGCCCAGGGAGAGGTTGCTGCCCAGCCACGCGGCCAGCAGGCCTCCGCCGGCGAAGCCGACCAGCTGTCCGACCTGGTGGGTGATCTGCATGACCCGCTGGCCGCGTTCGTACCTCTCCACGCCGAGCACGGTGGGCAGCAGTGCGCCCTGGGCGGCGCCGAAGGGTGCCTCGGCCAGCTGCGCCAGCACCAGCAGCCCGGCGAGCAGCGGCAAGGGCATCCCGGGCAGGGCCATCAGCCCGACCAGCACCATCCGCACCAGGTCGCAGCTGATCATGACCGTACGCCGGGGGAAGCGGTCCGCCAGGCCGGACAGGAGCACCCCGGACAGCAGAGCGGGCAAGGTGGTCAGCGCATACGTCGCCGCGGTCCACCCCGGCGAGTCGGTGCGTTCGAACACGAGCAACGACAGGGCCACGCGTGCCAGCTGGTCACCCAGGATCGATTGAGCATAGGCAGCCCAAAGGGTACGGAATTCGCCAAGGTGAAAGAGATTGTCAGATCTGGGCTTTTTGAGCCCCGGATTTATCTCATCGCCCATCCGCTCGTTCATGCGGGCACGCTACCGACTACCGAATTCGGCCCCCAACCCTGCTTGCGAGCAGGCCTCGACGGACGCCCCGAGGTGTCCTGATTATGCGCGCACCACCGGGCGGACGCTGCCCGGAACCGAGCAGAAGTCCCTTGTCAGGGGCGGGTGATGCAGCCCGGGGCGGAGCCGGGTCAGGAGATGCCACCCATCGATGTGGAAGGAGGCGTTTGGCGCAATATCGATGTTGAACAATGGATCACCGATGACGGCGACCGCATCCCCATTTCTCCCGAATTTCCCCCGAAGTCACCGCACTTCCTCGCCCCTTGCACGGCGGCGCCGGCCGGAGGACGATGTGTCCCGGCCGGGGACACGTCGTCCTCCGGCCGGGGACCCGGCATCGAACCGGCCGTGTGCCGTCTACGAGGTCCTGCCCGAGGTCGCGGGCCCGACGAGCAGGTCGTCCCCGACCCGCTCCACCCGGACGGTGTCCCCGTCCTTGACCTCGCCCGCGAGGATCTCCTTCGCCAGCCGGTCGCCGATGGCCGTCTGGATGAGGCGGCGCAGCGGCCGTGCCCCGTAGGCCGGGTCGTTGCCCTCCTCGGCCAGCCAGGCCAGGGCCTCGGGCGTGACGTCCAGGGTGAGCCTGCGCTCGGCCAGACGCCCCGCGAGCCGGTCGATCTGGAGCTTCGCGATGTGCGACAGCTCGTCGCCGGACAGCGCGGAGAAGACCACCAGGTCGTCGAGCCGGTTGAGGAACTCCGGCTTGAACGAGGCCCGTACGACCTCCAGGACCTGTTCCTTCTTCACCTCGGGCTCGGTCAGCGGGTCCATCAGGAACTGGCTGCCGAGATTGGAGGTCAGGATCAGGATGGTGTTGCGGAAGTCCACCGTCCGGCCCTGTCCGTCGGTGAGCCTGCCGTCGTCGAGGACCTGGAGCAGGATGTCGAAGACCTCGGGATGGGCCTTCTCGACCTCGTCAAGCAGCACCACGCTGTACGGGCGGCGGCGGACCGCCTCGGTGAGCTGGCCGCCCTCCTCGTAGCCGACGTATCCGGGCGGGGCGCCGACGAGCCGCGCCACGGTGTGCTTCTCGCCGTACTCGCTCATGTCGATGCGGACCATGGCCCGCTCGTCGTCGAACAGGAAGTCGGCGAGTGCCTTCGCCAGCTCCGTCTTGCCGACACCGGTCGGGCCGAGGAAGAGGAACGAGCCCGTGGGACGGTCGGGGTCGGCGATTCCGGCGCGGGTACGGCGTACCGCGTCCGACACCGCCCGTACGGCCTCGGTCTGCCCGATGAGGCGCTTGCCGATCTCGGCCTCCATGCGGAGCAGCTTCTGGGTCTCGCCCTCCAGCAGGCGGCCGGCCGGGATGCCGGTCCAGGAGCCGACGACGTCGGCGATGTCGTCCGGGCCGACCTCCTCCTTCACCATCGTGTCCTTGGCGGCCTCCTGCTCGGCCTCGGTCGCCTCCGCCAGCTCCCGCTCCAGGCCGGGGATCTCCCCGTACAGCAGCTTGGACGCGGTGTCGAAGTCGCCGTCGCGCTGGGCGCGTTCGGCCTGGCCGTGCAGTTCGTCGAGGCGCTCCTTCAGTTCACCGACGCGGTTGAGGCCCTGCTTCTCCTTCTCCCAGCGGGCGGTGAGGCCGCGCAGCTCCTCCTCCTTGTCGGCGAGGTCGCGGCGGAGCTTCTCCAGGCGCTGCTTGGAGCCGGGGTCGGTCTCGTTCTTGAGGGCCAGCTCCTCCATGTGGAGGCGGTCGACGGCGCGCTGGAGCTCGTCGATCTCGACGGGCGAGGAGTCGATCTCCATGCGCAGCCGGGAGGCAGCCTCGTCGACCAGGTCGATGGCCTTGTCGGGGAGGAAGCGGGAGGTGATGTAGCGGTCGGACAGGGTCGCGGCGGCCACCAGCGCGGAGTCCGCGATGGAGACCTTGTGGTGGGCCTCGTAGCGGCCCTTGAGGCCACGCAGGATCGCGATGGTGTCCTCGACGCTCGGCTCCGCCACCAGCACCTGCTGGAAGCGGCGTTCCAGGGCGGCGTCCTTCTCGATCCGCTCGCGGTACTCGTCGAGCGTCGTCGCGCCGACCATGCGGAGCTCGCCGCGGGCCAGCATCGGCTTGAGCATGTTGCCCGCGTCCATGGCGGAGTCGCCGCCGGCGCCCGCGCCGACGACGGTGTGCAGCTCGTCGATGAAGGTGATGATCTGCCCGTCGCTCTCCTTGATCTCGGAGAGGACGGTCTTCAGCCGTTCCTCGAACTCGCCGCGGTACTTGGCGCCCGCGACCATCGCGCCGAGGTCGAGCGAGACGAGCCGCTTGTTCCGCAGGGATTCGGGGACGTCGCCCTTGACGATGCGCTGGGCGAGCCCCTCGACGACCGCCGTCTTGCCGACGCCGGGCTCACCGATGAGCACCGGGTTGTTCTTGGTACGGCGAGACAGCACCTGGACGACGCGGCGGATCTCCTGGTCGCGCCCGATGACCGGGTCGAGCTTGCCCTCGCGTGCGGCCGCGGTGAAGTCCGTACCGAACTTCTCCAGCGCCTTGTACTGGCCCTCCGGGTCGGGTGTGGTCACCCGGCGCCCTCCCCTGCTCTTCTCGAACGCGTCCAGCAGCCTCTTCGCACTGGCCCCCTGCCCACTGAGGATCTCACCGGCCCGGCCGCCCTCGGCCGCGATGCCGATCAGCAGGTGCTCGGTGGAGATGTAGTCGTCGCCGAGTTCCTTCGCGCGCTGCGCGGCATCGGCGATGACGGCGAGCAGCTCACGGTTGGGCTGCGGCGGGGCGACCGTGGACCCGGTGACGCTGGGCTGGGCGCCCAGCAGCCGCTCGGTCTCGGTGCGTACGACGATCTGGTCGGCCTCGACGGCGGCGAGCAGATCGATGATGTTCGCGCTTGCCTGTCGTCCTTCACCCTCAAGCAGCGCGAGCAACAGATGCCCGGGGGTCAGATCGGGGTGCCCGTCCTTCACGGCCCTGCTGGTGGCCGCGTTGATGGCGTCCCGGCTCTTGTTGGTCAGCTCGGCGTCCACGTGCGCTTTCTCCTCCTTGCGGTGACTGGCCCTCTCCACAACACTGACTTAGTCAACGTGCATAAAGTTGAGCCTATTCCACTCAAGCCGATATTGAGTCTACTCCACTCAACTTTAAGTCGGGAGCTGTCCATGGTCCCCGCCCGCTTCGCTCGGGTGCTTCGAGTGAACCGGCCGCACCGGCCCTTCGCCACCGCAGCCGGACCCATGACGGGGCCCGGCGCCGCGCCCGCGCCGCCTACGCCTCCCCCAGGGCACTCGACATGACGAACCCCGGCCCCGAATGCCTCGCCTCCTGGCGCGCACGCCATGTGTGCACCCTCAGATCGACGGGCGCGCCGCTGGGCGACGCCGGAGGGGCGCACGACGGTGCGCACGGAACCCGAGGCGGTGGCCGACCCGGTACGCCGCCACGCGGAACGCTACGAGCGCACGCCGGCACCCACCCCGGACCGGGGCGTCATCGGGATCGCGGTGGACCGGGCGCCCGGCAGGGCCGGAACGCGGACCCGGACCGCGCCCGGCAGAAGAGGGCACACCCGGGAAAAGCACAACGGCGCCATCGTGTTCAGGTCACGATGGCGCCGTTGTGTGGGGGAGTGACTGAGCGACATGGAACGACGGGGGATCGCTCAGGCACTGCGGGGGGTGGCGGAAATAGTCTCTGGCTCGAACAGCTGGTGGTCCCGCCGGTCGAGGTTGACGAAAATCATGTCGTACCGAATCGCACAGCGAACGGGCTGCGGGGCTCCACGCGGCTTGCGGAGGCAACGGTAGGCACGTACTTCGTCGTCTTCTTCACGTGCGACAACGATGGGGTCGCCGAACAGAGTGACCATCAACGAGTCGCCACAGTGGGGGATGGCAGTGACGAGATCGATGAAATGCCAGCCCGATCGGTAGGCCGTGGCCATCTCTCGCCGGAAGGTCCGGTCGTCCGGCGGGATGGTCATGCGCCCGAGCGGGCCGTGGCGGAGCTGGTACCGTCAGGCGAGACCCAGCCGATGTCCGACGGCTCGGCAGGCGAGTTCCAGCCGATGTCGGACGACTTGGGGGGCGAGACCCAACCGATGTCACCGTTGGCCGCGGCCTGGACGACCCACCCGATGTCGCCACCGGCAACACTGTCCTCGCTCCAGCCAATGTCGCTGCCGCCCAGCAGCCCGATGCCCAGGGCCGCGACGAACGAGACGGCAAGCGCCGAGCGATGCATTCGCTTATACATAGTCGGCTTCGTCCTCACTTGTGGATTCTTCTCCCCCGCACCTAAGACGATGTCTCACCTGGGCACGCGAGCACCACTGCGTAGATGCATCATGTTCTTGCATGTTCAGGAACCTGGGGGGTGACGATATGACCACAAGGGACACAAAGCCGACACATTCTCACGGGATCACCGAACTGTGCGACGCGGGAGCACGCCTTTACGCCGGCGCTTTGCGACTGGGACGCATCGCCCGCGCCGAAGTGGAACCGGCGCCCTGCCTCATGGAGTTCGCGCTACTGCATCCCGATCCGGACGACCCGGCCTGGCTCCGGCCCGTTCCGCCGTCCACCGCTCTTGCGCAACATCTGCATCCCATCGAGCGCGAGATCCTGGAACGGCGCCGGCACTCGGTCGAACTGACGGAGTCGTTCGAGCCGTTCATGGACATCAGCACTCTGGGGCCGCCCAGCACCCACGCCATCACCGTGCTGGAGGGCAGGAACCGGATCAACGCGGCCCTCGATCTCGCCACCGCAGAGTGCCGCACCGAAGTACTCACCGTCCAGCCCGGCGGCGGCCGAAGCGAGGATCGTCTCAGCGAGTCGCTGGAACGCGGCCTGTCCGTGGTCCACCGCGGCGTCAGCATCCGCACCCTCTACCAGCACACCGCGCGCCACAGTCCCAGCACACTCGCGTACGCGGAACGCATGACCGACGAAAATGTGGAGATACGCACGCTCGAAGAGCTCATCGGTCGCCTGATCGTGTTCGACCGGACCGTCGCCTTCATCCCGGCCAGCGACGACGACCAAGTCGCTCTGGAACTCCACCATCCCGGGCTCGTGCAGTACCTGGCCAACGTGTTCGAGCAGCTCTGGACCAGAGCGGCTCCACTACGGGAGGAGGTCAAGTACGAACCGACCTCCCTGGGCATCAGCGGAGTTCAACGCTCCATCGCTCAGCTCCTCGTGGAAGGCCATGTGGACGATTCCATCGCTCGCCGCCTCGGCATGAACGTCCGCACCTGCCGGGCCCACGTCGCCAAACTCGCCGCCGCCCTCGGCAGCAACAGCCGAGCCCAGCTCGGCTACCTGATAGCACGGTCGGGGATCCTGGAAGAGGAACAGAGCTGAGGGAGCCCGGTCACGGCACTGGCGCATCACCCGCCCCGGGCCGTCACGGCGCCCCGCAGGGCTACTCCGGTCTCGTGGCCGATGCGGCCCCATAAGGACCCGTCGCTCCGGACGGTGGCCCACGCACACCGACCGGGACGCACGAGAAGGCAGGATCTCCGCAGTGATCCTGCCTTCCGTACAGGGCCGGACGGCTGTCGGGCGCGGACTCAGCCCTTCGGCCGCTTCGGCCGCCAGACCACCAACGCGCTGGCCTGCTGCACATCCTGATACGGCACCAGATCGCGCCGGTACGAAGCATGGACCTGGGCCTCGCGCTGCTGCATCGCCTGTGCCGCGCCGTCCACCGCCGCCGAGAGCTCGGCGACGCGCTGCTGGAGCGCGGCGACCTGGTTCTCCAGCTCGATGATGCGCTTGATGCCGGCGAGGTTGATGCCCTCGTCCTGCGACAGCTGTTGAACGGTACGCAGCAGCTCGATGTCGCGGGCCGAGTAGCGCCTGCCGCGCCCGGCCGTGCGGTCGGGCGAGACCAGGCCGAGACGGTCGTACTGGCGCAGCGTCTGCGGATGCAGGCCCGAGAGCTGGGCCGCGATCGAGATCACGTACACCGGGGATTCATCGGTCAGTTCGTACGGATTGCGTCGTCGGCCGTCCACCTCAAGCTCCCTTCGCTGCCTGGAACAGCTCCGCCCGCGGGTCCTGGCCCGCGGTCGCCTTCCGGTAGGCCTCCAGCGCGTCCCTGGCCTCGTCGCTGAGGTCCCTGGGCACCGTCACCTCGACGGTGACCAGCAGGTCGCCCCGGGTGCCGTCCTTGCGTACGGCGCCCTTGCCGCGGGCGCGCATCGTACGCCCGTTGGGGGTGCCGGCGGGCAGTTTCAGGGTGACCGGCGGACCGCCGAGCGTGGGCACCTTCACCTCGCCGCCGAGCGCCGCCTCCGTGAAGTCGACGGGCACCGTGACCGTGAGGTTGTCGCCCCTGCGGCCGAAGACCGGGTGGGCGTCGACGTGGACCACGACGTACAGATCGCCGGCCGGTCCACCGCGCTCGCCCGGACCGCCCTTGCCGCGCAGCCGGATCCGCTGGCTGTCCGAGACGCCCGCCGGAATCCTGACCTGCATGGTCTTGGAGGACTTCGCCCGTCCGCTGCCCTTGCAGACATCGCACGGGTCCTGGGCGATGAGGCCCCGGCCCTTGCAGTCCACGCAGGGGTCGGTGAGCGAGAAGCCGCCGCCGGTGCCGCGCGACACCTGGCCGGTGCCGAGACAGGTCGGGCAGACCCTGGGGGTGCCGTTCTTGTCACCGGTGCCGGAACACGCCTTGCAGGGCGCCTGGCTGGACATCCGCAGCGGGACCGTGGCCCCTTCGACCGCCTCGGAGAAGCTGAGCGTCACCTCGGACTCGATGTCCTGGCCGCGGCGCGGCTGTACGCGGGTACCCGCGCCGCCGCCCCGGTTGAACAGGCCGCCGAAGACGTCGCCGAGACCGCCGCCGCCGAAACCTCCGGGACCGCCGCCCTGGCCCCCGCCCTGGGTGCCTCCGAAGAGGTCGCCCAGGTCGAAGTTGAAGTTGCCTCCCGCGCCTCCGGGGCCGGCCCTGAAGCCGCCGTTGCCGAAGAGGGCGCGTGCCTCGTCGTACTCCTTGCGCTTCTTGCTGTCACCGAGGATGTCGTTCGCCTCGGAGATCTCCTTGAAGCGCTCCTCCGCCTTGTCGTCACCCTTGTTGGCGTCCGGGTGGAACTCGCGGGCGAGCTTCCGGTACGCCTTCTTGATCTCGGCGTCGGTGGCGTCCTTGGGGACGCCGAGGACCTTGTAGTAGTCCTTCTCGACGAAGTCCTTCGTGCTCATCGACGTCCCTCCTTCCGGACGATCGGCCATGCGACCGGCCCGTTGGCCGGTCGCATGGCCGGGCGGTGGGCCGCGAGGTGGTCGGACGGGATGTCAGACCTCCTCGGTGCCACCGCTCTCCTCGTCGGTTGCCTTCTCTTCCTTGGCTGCGGCCGGTGTCGCACCCGGCTGGGGTTCGGCCACCGCCACCCGCGCGGGGCGGATGGTGCGCTCGCCGATCCGATACCCCGGCTGCAGGATCGCCACGCAGGTCGTCTCGGTGACATCCGGCGCGTACGAGTGCATCAGGGCTTCGTGGATCGTCGGGTCGAAGGGCTCGCCCTCCTTGCCGAACTGCTGCAGGCCCAGCTTGGCGACGACCGTCTCAAGAGACTCGGCCACCGACTTGAACCCGCCCACGAGCTCGCCGTGATCCCGGGCCCGGCCGACGTCGTCGAGCACGGGCAGGAGCTCGGACAGGAGGCCCGCGACGGCGATCTCCTTGACCGTGGCCCGGTCCCGCTCGACGCGGCGGCGGTAGTTCTGGTACTCGGCCTGGAGCCGCTGGAGGTCGCCCGTGCGCTCGTTGAGCGCGGTGCGGACCTGGTCCAGCTGGGCCGTCAGGCCGACTGTCTGTACTGCGTCCCCGGCCGGGGCCGCCCCCTCCTCCGAAGAGGAAGAGGCGTCCTTCGGCTCAGCTCCGTCAGGGGTGGCGCCGGAGGGGACGTCGGGCTTCTCCTCGAAACCCGGAGTCTCCTCGGTCACACCGCACCGCCCTTGGCGTCCTTCTCGTCGTCCACGATCTCGGCGTCGACGACATCGTCGTCGGCCTTGCCCTGCTGGGCACCCGGCTGCGGGCCGCCGTCGGCCTGGGCGTTGGCGTACATCGCCTGGCCGAGCTTCTGCGAGACGGCCGCGACCTTCTCGGTGGCGGTACGGATCTCGGCGGTGTCCTCGCCCTTGAGCTTCTCCTTCAGCTCGGTGAGCGCGGTCTCCACCTCCGTCTTCACGTCGGCGGGGACCTTGTCCTCGTTGTCCTTGAGGAACTTCTCCGTCTGGTAGACGAGCTGCTCGCCCTGGTTGCGCGACTCGGCGGCCTCGCGGCGGCGGTGGTCCTCCTCCGCGTACTGCTCGGCCTCCTCACGCATCCGGTTGACCTCGTCCTTCGGCAGCGAGGAGCCGCCGGTGACGGTCATCTTCTGCTCCTTGCCGGTGCCGAGGTCCTTGGCGGCGACGTGCATGATGCCGTTCGCGTCGATGTCGAACGCGACCTCGATCTGCGGGACGCCACGCGGGGCCGGCGGCAGGCCGGTCAGCTCGAACATTCCGAGCTTCTTGTTGTACGCCGCGATCTCGCGCTCGCCCTGGTAGACCTGGATCTGCACGGACGGCTGGTTGTCCTCGGCCGTCGTGAAGATCTCGGAGCGCTTGGTCGGGATCGTGGTGTTGCGCTCGATGAGCTTCGTCATGATGCCGCCCTTGGTCTCGATACCGAGGGACAGCGGGGTGACGTCGAGCAGCAGGACGTCCTTGACCTCGCCCTTGAGGACACCGGCCTGGAGCGAGGCGCCGATGGCGACGACCTCGTCCGGGTTCACACCCTTGTTGGCCTCCTGGCCACCGGTCAGCTCCTTGACGAGCTCGGCGACGGCCGGCATACGGGTGGAGCCGCCGACGAGAACGACGTGGTCGATCTCGGAGAGCTGGATGCCCGCATCCTTGATGACGTTGTGGAACGGGTTCTTGCAGCGGTCCAGGAGGTCGGCCGTGAGCTGCTGGAACTGCGAGCGCGTGAGCTTCTCGTCCAGGTGCAGCGGGCCCTCGGCGGACGCCGTGATGTAGGGCAGGTTGATCGTGGTCTCGGTCGAGGACGAGAGCTCGATCTTCGCCTTCTCCGCGGCCTCGCGGAGACGCTGGAGAGCCATCTTGTCCTTGGACAGGTCCACGCCGTGCCCGTTGGCGAACTGCTTCACCAGGTAGTCGACGACGCGCTGGTCCCAGTCGTCACCACCGAGGTGGTTGTCACCGTTGGTGGCCTTCACCTCGACGACGCCGTCGCCGATCTCCAGGAGCGATACGTCGAAGGTGCCGCCACCGAGGTCGAAGACGAGGATCGTCTGGTCGTCCTTGTCGAGCCCGTACGCCAGCGCGGCGGCGGTCGGCTCGTTGACGATACGCAGGACGTTCAGGCCCGCGATCTCGCCGGCCTCCTTCGTCGCCTGACGCTCGGAGTCGTTGAAGTACGCGGGGACGGTGATGACCGCGTCGGTCACCTTCTCGCCCAGGTACGACTCGGCGTCGCGCTTCAGCTTCTGCAGGATGAAGGCGCTCATCTGCTGCGGGTTGAAGCTCTTGCCGTCCAGGTCGATCTTCCAGTCAGTGCCCATGTGGCGCTTGACGGAGCGGATGGTCCTGTCGACGTTGGTCACTGCCTGGCGCTTGGCGACCTCGCCGACCAGCACCTCGCCGTTCTTCGCGAAGGCGACGACGGACGGCGTGGTCCTGGCGCCCTCTGCGTTGGTGATGACGGTGGGCTCGCCGCCTTCGAGAACGCTGACGACGGAGTTAGTCGTGCCCAGGTCGATGCCGACCGCACGTGCCATTTCAATTCCTCCAGCTTGACTACTTGAGTGGATCTGGCTCAAGGATGCACGACACCCGTCCCACTGTCAACAGACTTGAGTCGAGCACACTCAACTATCGTGCACAGACCTCGCGCCGACCCCGGATCCCGGCCTCGCACCCCGACGCGCAGCCCCACCCATGAGCCGCACGGGATCCGAAGCACACGCGACACCGCTCCGCCCCCGGGCGCCACAGCCCGCCCCCATCATGGCCTCATGGGATCGTTCTGTCACAAAATGCCGTGAGTCAGGAAAAAACGGCAATCGAACCGCCGCGAACCCAGGCAGGTGCGAACGATGCAGACGCAGAGGATGCAGAAACAGAGGACGCGGAGCAGGCCGCCGACCCTGTCCGCGGTACGGGCACGGATGCGCGCACGGACGCGGGTACGAGTGCGGCAGTGGGACCCGCCGTCGACCAAGCGCGTACTGGATCTGACCCTCGGCTCGGCCCTCCTGGCGCTGGCCGCCCCCCTGCTCGCCGGGGGCGCCCTCGCTCTGGCGGCGCGGCGGCCCCCCGGCGGCGTACTGACCCGCTCACCCCGGGTCGGCCTGAACGGTCACGTCTTCGTGCTGCGCTCCCTGCACACCCGGCGACTCCGGCTCGACTTGCTCTCCAGGCTGCCGTACGTCGTCCGGGGAGACCTCTCCCTGGTCGGCCCGGAACCCCTGGCGCCGGACGGGGAGGACGGGCCCCGCATCGAGGGCGGAACCTGCACTCCGGACTCCGGCGCCTCCCCCGCCGCGAGACACTGGCGGCAAGAACTGAAACCGGGCCTCATCGGCCTGGCACAGGTGCGCTCCCGCTCCGGTATGCCGTGGGACGAGCCGGCCCTGCTGGACCAGCACTACGCCGAGCACCACGGGGTGGGACTGGACCTGGCCATCCTGGCGAGCGCCGCGCACGCCTCGCTGCGCGGGGCGGTCCGTGGGCTCGCCAGGCACGGCAAGGCACGCCTGAGCGACACAGATCACCGCCTGTCCGGCTACAGCACGGCGGAAGAAGTGGATAGTGTCAGCACAGACTGATTAAGTTACTGCTTAGTAATCACAGATAATCGCCAGTACTCGCTCATTGACACTGGACCCCACCCTCGCAGGCTCGAGGAGCCCCCAAATGCAACTCGCCGCGATCATCGTGTCGCTGGTTCTGATCGTGGTCGGCGTGGCCTTGTTCCTCCGCGCCCTCCTGCAGATCTACAACTTCATGCGGCTCGGCCAGAACGTGCCCGCAGGCACCCGCACGGACGAGCCCGCACAGCGCACCGTCACCGTGGCCAGGGAGTTCCTCGGCCACACCCGGATGAACCGCTGGGGCATCGTCGGTGTCGCGCACTGGTTCGTGGCGGTGGGCTTCTTCTCGCTGCTGCTGACGATCGTCAACGCCATCGGCCAGCTCTTCAAGGCCGACTGGATCCTGCCGATCATCGGCGACTGGGCGCCGTACAACGTCTTCGTCGAGTTCATCGGCACGATGACCGTGCTCGGCATCCTGACCCTGATCGTGATCCGCCAACTGGCCCATCCGCGCAAGCCGGGCCGCAAGTCCCGCTTCGCCGGGTCCAACTTCGGCCAGGCGTACTTCGTCGAGGCCGTCATCCTCATCGTCGGCGTCTGCATCTTCATGCTGCACGCCCTCGAAGGCGCCCAGCACCACGTCGACGGCTACGAGTCCTCCTTCTTCATCTCGTACCCGGTCGTCAACTGGCTGGAGGGCATGGACGTCTCCACCCTCCAGAACCTCACCTACTTCTTCGCCGGCCTGAAGATCGCTACCTCCTTCATCTGGATGATCACGGTCGCCCTGAAGCAGGACATGGGTGTCGCGTGGCACCGCTTCCTGGCCTTCCCGAACATCTGGTTCAAGCGCAACGCCAAGGGTGAGACCTCACTCGGTGAGCTGCTGCCGATGACCTCCGGCGGTAAGGAGATCGACTTCGAGGACCCGGGCGAGGACGACGTCTACGGCGTCTCGCAGATCGAGCACTTCTCCTGGAAGGGCCTGCTCGACTTCTCCACCTGCACCGAGTGCGGCCGCTGCCAGTCGCAGTGCCCCGCCTGGAACACCGGCAAGCCGCTCTCCCCCAAGCTCCTGATCATGTCCCTGCGCGACCACGCGCACGCCAAGGCCCCGTACCTGCTGGCCGGCGGCGGCAAGGACATGGAGGGCAACGAGAAGGCGTCCGAGGAGCAGCTCAAGGACGTCCCGGCCGCGGCTCTGGCGGAGGCCGAGCGCCCGCTGATCGGCACGGTCGAGGAGAACGGCGTCATCGACCCGGACGTGCTGTGGTCCTGCACCACCTGCGGTGCGTGCGTGGAGCAGTGCCCGGTCGACATCGAGCACATCGACCACATCGTCGACATGCGCCGCTACCAGGTGATGATCGAGTCCGCGTTCCCGTCCGAGGCGGGCACGATGCTCAAGAACCTGGAGAAGAAGGGCAACCCCTGGGGGCTCGCCAAGAAGCAGCGCGTCGAGTGGACCAAGGAGGTCGACTTCGAGGTCCCGATCGTCGGCAAGGACGTCGAGGACCTCACCGAGATCGACTACCTGTACTGGGTCGGCTGCGCGGGCGCCCTGGAGGACCGGGCGAAGAAGACCACCAAGGCCTTCGCCGAACTGCTCCACATCGCGGGCGTCAAGTTCGCGATCATGGGCGGCGACGAGAAGTGCACCGGTGACTCCGCCCGCCGGCTGGGCAACGAGCCGCTGTTCCAGCAGCTCGGCCAGGAGAACGTCGCGATGCTGAACATGGCGTTCGGCGAGTCCCTCGACGAGGACGGGGGCGTGGACGAGACGACGAAGAAGCCGAAGTCGTCGAAGAAGATCGTCGCGACCTGCCCGCACTGCTTCAACACCATCGCCAACGAGTACCCGCAGCTGGGCGGCGAGTACGAGGTCATCCACCACACCCAGCTGCTCCAGCACCTCATCGACGAGGGCAAGCTGATCCCGGTGACCCCGGTCGAGGGCCTGATCACGTACCACGACCCGTGCTACCTGGGCCGTCACAACAAGATCTACACCCCGCCGCGCGAGATCATCGCGAAGGTCCCGGGCCTCCGGAACGAGGAGATGCACCGCCACAAGGAGCGCGGCTTCTGCTGCGGTGCCGGTGGTGCCCGGATGTGGATGGAGGAGCGGATCGGCAAGCGCATCAACAACGAGCGCGTCGACGAGGCTCTGTCGCTGAACCCCGACATCGTCTCCACCGCCTGCCCGTTCTGCCTCGTCATGCTGACCGACTCGGTCAACGGCAAGAAGAACGACGGCAAGGCGAAGGAGTCGGTCCAGGTGGTCGATGTCTCGCAGCTGCTGCTGGACTCGGTGAAGACCCCGGCCGACCCGGCCGGGGAGACGGAGACGGCGGACGAGCCGGAACCGGAGCCGGTGAAGTAACCCGCTCAGCCGCACGACGGAAGCGGCCGGACCTGCCTCGGGGGCTGGACCGGCCGCTTCCGCGTTCCCGCACCTGGGGCTGTCCCCCCAGGGTTCCCCTAAGGGATGTCACAGCTCGGCGGCAAAGGCGGACAGGTTCCCCCGGCCCCCTGACCGCACCGGCCCGGACCAGGTACGTTCGATGACGTGGCTGGATTCAGGATCGGACGCGGCCGGGACAACCGCACCCCGCAGCAAGCGCAACAGCAACCGCGGCAGCAGCCGTACGGCACACAGGCACCACCGCCGTACGGGCAGCAGCCCTGGCCGCCGGCAGGAGGCAACGCCGCCCCACCCCCGTACAACAACGGCGGCTACGGCAACGGCAACGGTGGCTACAACGGCGGCGGCCAGGGCGGCGGCGGCCACGGCGAACCGGAGTACTTCGGCGACCCGTACAACCAGCCCCAGCACCCCCACGGCCCCCCGCACCAGGGCGACCCGTACGCCAACTCCCCCGGCCACACCCAGGCGTTCAGCATCGGCGAGGACCCGTACGGCCCCGGCGACACCTACCGCGCCGGCCAGGCCCCCGCCCAGCCCACGGGCCCCCGGCTGCGGTGGAAGGAACTGCTCACCGGCATCGTGCTCCGCCCCGGACCGACGTTCTGGCAGATGCGCGACTACCCCGTCTGGGGTCCGGCGCTCATCGTCACGTTCCTGTACGGCCTGCTCGCGCTCTTCGGCTTCGACCAGGCCCGGGAAGACGCGATCAACGCGACGATCTCCACAGCGGTGCCCTACGTCGTCATCACGGGCCTCGGCTTCGTCATCGGCGGCCTGGTCCTGGGCGCGGTCACGCACACGCTCGCCCGCCAGCTGGGCGGCGACGGCGCGTGGCAGCCGACGGTGGGCCTGTCCATGATGATCATGTCGATCACGGACGCGCCCCGCCTGATATTCGCGATCTTCCTCGGCGGCGAGAACTCCCTGGTCCAAATTCTCGGCTGGGTCACCTGGCTGGCCTCGGCCGCGCTCTTCACCTCGATGGTGAGCAAATCGCACGACCTGCCGTGGCCGAAGGCACTGGGCGCGTCCGCGATCCAGCTGATCGCACTGCTGTCGATCATCAAACTGGGCACGATCTGACGCACGACCGCCCACGAACACCGAAAACCCCCGGCACGTTTCCGTGTGCCGGGGGTTTTCGATGTCCTGCTCAGGCGTCGAGAACCTGCCCACTGCGCCGTACGACGGGCTTCTCCACACTCCACGGGAAGTTGATCCAGCGGTCGGTCTTCTTCCACACGTATTCGCACTTCACGAGCGAATGCGACTTCTCGTAGATCACCGCGCTGCGCACCTCGGCGACATGATCGATACAGAAATCACGCACCAGCTTCAGCGTCTTCCCGGTATCGGCGACGTCGTCGGCGATCAGGACCTTCTTGTCCGAGAAGTCGATGACATTCGGAACGGGCGCCAGCATGACCGGCATTTCCAGGGTGGTGCCCACCCCGGTATAGAACTCCACGTTCACCAGATGAATGTTCTTGCAGTCCAGCGCGTAAGCGAGCCCGCCGGCCACGAACACCCCGCCCCGCGCGATGCTGAGCACGACATCCGGCTCGAACCCGTCGTCCGCCACGGCCTGCGCCAGCTCACGCACGGCATGCCCGAAACCCTCGTAAGTCAGGTTCTCCCGCACATCGTCCACGCCCGCGTCCACATCCACGTCACCGCTCATGGGCATCACACCTGGGTCCGATGGAAATTCATGAATGAACGCGACGCGGTCGGCCCGCGCTGGCCCTGATACCGCGAACCGTACCGCTCGGAGCCGTACGGGAACTCCGAGGGCGAACTCAGCCGGAACATGCACAGCTGCCCGATCTTCATCCCCGGCCACAGCTTTATCGGCAGCGTCGCGAGATTCGACAGCTCCAGCGTCACGTGCCCGGAGAAACCGGGGTCGATGAACCCGGCGGTCGAATGCGTCACAAGCCCGAGCCGCCCCAGCGAACTCTTGCCCTCCAGCCGCGACGCAAGATCGTCGGGCAGCGAGACGACCTCGTACGTCGAAGCGAGCACGAACTCACCGGGGTGCAGGATGAACGCCTCATCCCCGTCCGGCTCGACCATGCGAGTCAGATCTGCCTGCTCGACGGCCGGATCAATATGTGGATAGCGGTGGTTCTCGAACACCCGGAAGTAGCGGTCGAGCCGCACATCGATGCTCGAGGGCTGCACCATCGACGCGTCGAACGGATCAATGCGCACACGTCCGGCGTCGATCTCGGCCCGGATGTCCTTATCTGAGAGAAGCACGCCCCGAGGATACGCAGAACGCGCGGGCCCACCCCAATCCGGGCCACCCGCGCGCCTGCCGCCGCCACTACCGCCGCTCGGACACCACGGGCACGGCATGCCGCAACCGCGCACAACGAGGACAGCGAATAAGCCGCCCGGGACCGATCCGCCCGGCCCCGAGCTGCTGCATCGGGAACGAAGCGGTAGCGAAAACGTGCCCTTCGGCACAGCGGACGACGGTGCGCTCCATGGAGTCCATCAAGTCCCTTCCCCAACAAGCCTTGGACGAGAAAGCCACATTAGGGGATGAACAGGACGCCACTCCACACGGCACTCCGACCACCCACGCTACGCCCCCAACTCCCGCCCACGGCACCCACATCCACCCTCCACCAACAACGAAAAGGCCCCACGGCTCAAACGCCGGGGACCTGGCATGGGGTACAGTATGGGACGGTAGCGCCGCGCGAGCGGAACGCTTCGCGGGTGTAGTTTAATGGTAGAACATGAGCTTCCCAAGCTCAGAGCGCGAGTTCGATTCTCGTCACCCGCTCCATGAAAAAGCCCCAGGCCAGCACCCAGGGGCTTCTTTGTTATCTCTAGGCATCTTCAGCCTCTCCGTGCCCTCCGCGCGCTCGCCTGTACGCGGCGGCCATGGCGACGGAGGCTACCAAGACCTACCGCCACACGAAGCGGGCCGACACCGGCCTGTCCCAGGTGTGTGCATTCATGGACAGGGCCATCAATGAGCAGTTCGGCAACGACCACTTTGTCACCGCGCAGATGATCTGTTCGGTGAAGAGCAACTCATCGAGTGGACTAACCGAGCCGTCCGTGACCACACGGCGGTGCGGTCGGCCGGTGGTGCGCGCGCTCTCCCACGCCCTGGAACAGGAACGAGGCGGTGTCACCAGCGACGACGCGGCCATCTTTCTCATCGAGTGGCGCGGCGACGACGCCGATCATCTCGCCACCCTCGATTGAGCCGACAGCCACCTCCGCCACGGAGCCGAAGCCCCCGCAGCCCATCCGCCGTTCGCCAAGCCTCCCTCGGCCCGATGGACCAAGGCAGCCGTCACCGCCGGAACCGTTGGACCTCCGGACGCCCCTTTTGCTTGTCGACGCTGTGGACGCGTCCCAGGAGGGCATGCGTCACTCGGCGTGCCTACGTCACAGAAGTCGAGCCAGATCACCCACGGCCCGCCGTCCGGGGGCGGCCACGGCACTTGCCCACTGTGCTTGCTACGACAACTCGCCTTCCCAGAAGGATGGTTGACCGGACGAGGTCGGCGGGCTCGCGGCCACAGGGTCTCCTGCGAGCTGTCGGGAGGGCGCCCCGGGGGCCCCGGCCCGCAGACGCAGGTCCCGATGGACTGCAGACGTCGCAGCCGATTGGCCTCCTCGCTTTCGAAAAACGCTGCACTCGAGGTAAATGAATACCTGTGCCGGCGACCTCAGAATTTAACAGCCCTTACTGGGAGAGTTTCTGCCGCAGCACGCACGGGGAAATATTTGACGCACACAAGCCCCCACGTCGTGCTACTGTCGGACTCGGTTGCAGTTTTGGTACCCAAAAAAACTTCAAGCGCCTCCGGTCGGCCTCGATGCCGCAGGGAAGCGCTTTGTATTTCCGGTCATTTTCCGGGCGGGGCATCATCGCGGCGACACGGTTTCCGTACAGTACGGATTCCGGTGTACTGCCCAAAGGAGATATGACATGGCTAATGGCACCGTGAAGTGGTTCAACGCGGAAAAGGGTTTCGGCTTCATCGAGCAGGACGGTGGCGGCCCGGACGTGTTCGCCCACTTCTCGAACATCGCCGCCCAGGGCTTCCGCGAACTGCAGGAAGGCCAGAAGGTCAGCTTCGACATCGCGCAGGGCCAGAAGGGCCCGACGGCCGAGAACATCGTTTCCGCCTGACACCGGCGCGCATTTCGTAGCTGGGGCCCGCATCCCTCGGGGTGCGGGCCCCAGCTGCACGCATTTCCGTAGCGGTTTCATCTACGGGAACACACTATTGAGGGACGCAGCCTCCTCGGAGTCGCGCCCGGCGATGCACCGGATTCTTTTTCGCACGCCATCCTCCATTTTTGCTTACGTCGACACGGATTTCCCGTGGGCCGCGTTCGCATTCCAGTCGGTCCGTGCCTGTGATTCCCCGTGCTGCTATTTCGCTGCGGAATTCCTTGATACGTGCCGTATCAAGGAAGGTTCTGTATGAACCCCACACGCACGAACAGCCGTTCCTCCCGTGCCCGCCGCAACGGCGGCCACGGGTACGACTCCGCTGCCGGTTCGGTTCGGGGCAGTCGCTCCGCTTCGTCCGGCCCGAGCCGTTCGGCAGGTCCGAACCGTTCGGGTGGCCGGCGGCCCGCCGCGATGCAGGGAGAGTTCGCCCTGCCCGAGACGATCACTCCGGCGCTGCCCGCAGTCGAGGTGTTCAGCGACCTCGACATGCCGACGAGCCTGCTGGCCGCGCTCACCGCGCAAGGCGTGGCCACGCCGTTTCCGATCCAGGGTGCGACGCTGCCGAACTCTCTGGCGGGCCGTGACGTCCTGGGCCGCGGCCGGACCGGCTCCGGCAAGACTCTCGCCTTCGGCCTGGCCCTGCTGGCCCGCACCGCCGGGCAGCGCGCCGAGCCCCGTCAGCCGCTGGCCCTGGTCCTGGTTCCCACCCGGGAACTCGCTCAGCAGGTCACCGATGCCCTCACCCCTTACGCCCGAGCCGTGAAGCTGCGCCTGGCCACCGTCGTCGGCGGGATGCCGATCGGTCGGCAGGCGAATGCGCTGCGGGGCGGCACCGAAGTCGTCGTCGCCACCCCCGGTCGCCTCAAGGACCTCATCGACCGCGGCGACTGCCGGCTGAACCAGGTCGCCATCACCGTCCTGGACGAGGCCGACCAGATGGCCGACATGGGCTTCATGCCGCAGGTCACCGCTCTCCTGGACCAGGTCCGCCCCGAGGGCCAGCGCATGCTGTTCTCCGCGACCCTGGACCGTAACGTCGACCTCTTGGTCCGTCGCTACCTCACCGACCCCGTCGTCCACTCCGTGGACCCCTCCCAGGGCACGGTCACCACGATGGAACATCACGTGCTGCACGTGCACGGTGCCGACAAGCACCGGCTGACGACGGAGATCGCGGCGCGCGACGGCCGGGTGATCATGTTCCTGGACACCAAGCACGCCGTGGACCGCCTCACCCAGGACCTCCTCGCCAGCGGTGTCCGGGCTGCCGCCCTGCACGGCGGCAAGTCACAGCCGCAGCGCACCCGCACCCTCGCCCAGTTCAAGACAGGACACGTCACCGTCCTGGTCGCGACGAACGTCGCGGCGCGCGGCATTCACGTCGACCACCTCGACCTCGTCGTGAACGTGGACCCGCCGACCGACCACAAGGACTACCTCCACCGCGGCGGCCGTACCGCGCGGGCCGGCGAGTCCGGCAGTGTCGTCACCCTGGTCACCAACAACCAGCGCCGCGACATGACGCGCCTCATGGCGGCCGCGGGCATCGTGCCCCGGACCACCCAGGTCCGCTCCGGCGAGGAAGCGCTCCGCCGGATCACCGGCGCCCGGACCCCCTCCGGCATCCCCGTGACGATCACCGCGCCGGCACCCGAGCGGCGCAAGCGCGGCACGGCCTCCCGCGCTCGACGCAGCCCGGCCGCGGCTGCCCGGCGCGTGAGCGGGCGACAGCCCGCCTTCGACGCGGCGGCCTGAGCACCGCGTGATCCGGAAGCTGACCCATCTCTGCAGGAGGCACGTTGTGACACTGGTCCGGATACAGCCCCACCCGGCGACCGCCGGCCCCGTGCCCCGGACGGCGCTCGACGCCATGGACACGGCCGCGCCACAGGTCTGCGACGACATGACCGTCGAGGTGGCCCTGTCCGTCATGGCCAGTGCCAGGACCGGACACCTGAGGGTCTGCGACAACGACGGTCTGTGCACCGGACTGATGACCCGGGCCCAGCTCACCGTCGTCCGCGACGGCCCCACCTACTCGGACCGGCTCCAGCTGCGCGACATCCTCGGCGACCGCGGGCCGCACACCTCGCCCGCCACCATGACGGCCGAGCACGCCACGCCCCACCGCCGGCCCGCTGCTCCGTCCGCCGTGGACGAACAGGACAGCGCGTCGGGCGTCCTCGCCCTGGCCCTCTGAACCGTCTCACCACGGCGGAACAATCTCCTTCCTCATCTCTGTGATCCCTGTGAGGCATCGTGCGCTGTGTTATCGCCCGCTTCCCGTTCGAACTCACCAGGAGCGGCGTCCTGGACTCCATGAAGGGCATCAAGCCCGAGGAGGTCGTCGGCGAGTCCGTGACCATCGGCCGCCGCGCCTACCCTGTCAAGCAGGTCGGCGAGGTCATCACCCGCCAGGATCGCCGCGACTTCAGCGCCGACGAAGTCCTCCGGGCCATGACCAAGCTCGGCTTCACCTGCCGCCGCCTCCCCCGGACCGCCGCCCCCACCCGCGCCCTCAGCCCGCTCCAGCACGCCTCCGCGATGCTCGGCGTCCCGGTGGCCGTCTGACTGTCTGACCGTTTGGCTGATGGGAAGCGCGAGCTGACAACCGAACAGCCAAGAGGGCCCGACCGGCACACGCCGGTCGGGCCCTCCCGCGTACCGGTGGGTTTCTCTGCGTGGCGCGACGTCAGTGATCGGAGTAGCTGAAGTCGCCCATGGTCCAGGCGCTGACATCCGCGATCGAGACGCGGTACATCCCACCCGTCTCCGGGATCCCCACCGTGCCCTGAAGGATCCGCGCCATATGGAAGTGCAGATACGCGGGCGGCCCCTCCCCTCGCGTCGTAGCGGTGAACATGGCGGAGAACTCGCCCAGATGGGACGAGTCCGTCAGGACCTCCGACACCCGTTGCCTCCACACGGCTTCGGGCGCCAGCCGGCCGGTGATGACAGCACCACCGGTGACCACGGTCAGGGACATCTGATTGCTGTGCCCGGACTCCACCAACGTGGCGACGTCAACGAGCAGCTCGTCAGGCTTCGACATGAGAGCCGATCCTATTCACGAGTCGTCCCGTCCCCTCGACCGGTCGTGCTGCCGAGCAAGACGGACAGTCGCTGTCTTTCCCTCGGAGACCCGGCGGATGACCGCGGTCGCTCTGGCGAGCCGGTTGACCACGGGCCAGCCGGAGCCTCCGGCGAGGTCAATTACCTCCTCACGGGACACGCGAAAATCTCTATTGGCCGGAGTAGACATTGAGTGGTGGCGTGGTTATGGTTTCTCTCGTACCCCAGAGAGACAGCAGGGCCTGGCAGAGATGAACTGTCGGCAGTACATGTAGTTGCAGGACGGTGCGGCAGTGGAGTTTCGAAGCCAGGGTTGTTGCAGGACGGCGACGGGACTGACGGCCGGACCGGGTGGCCCGCAGTGAGGGGCCGCCAAAGCGGGACCGCTGTCATGGAAGTTGCGGTACCCGTGAGTGCAGTTCGCAGTACCCAGCAGTGAAGTGACTGAGCGGTACCTCGGTGAAGGCGTCGGCTGCGGACGCGCGCACCGGGAAGTTCGGCAGTGGGGTTCCAAGCCAGAGCAGACGCAGGAAGGGCAACGGGGCTGGCTGCCGGAGAGCGGCGCTGTCACAGGCCGCTGAGCAGTTCGCATCACCAGCAGTACGCAGTAGTGCAGTACCAGCAGTACGCAGTGCCCCATGGTAGGTAGTTGATCACCGAGGGAAGAACGGAGGAGCCCGCGCCATCAGGATCGCCCGGGCCGGAGCATTGAGCCCGGGTACCGCAGGACATCGATAGTGAGGTGGTCTCCGGTCAAGCAACCGCGATCCCCGCACTCCCGACAGCAGCCAGGTCGGGTCTGCGGACACAGAATGCCGGTGCAGTATCAGGGCCGGCAGGTGGTGTAGTAGTTCCTTCAGGGCCCTGGTGCCGTACGGCACCAGGGCCCCTCCATGCGTTCCACAAGAGAGGTGCAAGTGACAGCAGACGACTCGTACGGCCGGCTTGACGACGACGACTACCCCGCCTACACGATGGGCCGGGCCGCCGAGATGCTCGGCACCACCCAGGGCTTCCTCCGCGCCATCGGCGAAGCCCGCCTGATCACCCCCCTGCGCTCGGAGGGCGGCCACCGCCGCTACTCCCGCTACCAACTGCGCATCGCCGCCCGCGCCCGCGAACTGGTCGACCAGGGCACGTCCATCGAGGCCGCCTGTCGCATCGTCGTTCTGGAAGACCAGCTGGAAGAGGCGCAGCGCATCAACGCCGAGTACCGCCGCGCCGCCGAATCGGCAGAGCCGCCGACCGAGGACTGAGGCGGTGCGCGCCCGCCGGACATCCCCGGACACCGGCGGGCACCGCGCACAGATGCAGGCGATTCCTCTGGTGACGGAGTGTGCGGCCGTGTACCGTCCCGGTGAGTTGTCGTGGTTCGGAAGTTCCCTCTGCCCACCCCTTCGGTGTGGGCGTTCTGCTGTGCTGTGCCGCAGGAACCAGGACGATCACCTCCGTCTTCCGCATGCAGCGGAAGTCGTGAATCGACTGGAAGGCATGAGACATGGCTACGGGAACTGTGAAGTGGTTCAACGCGGAGAAGGGCTTCGGCTTCATCGCTCAGGACGGTGGCGGCCCGGACGTCTTCGCCCACTACTCGGCGATCAACTCCTCGGGCTTCCGTGAGCTCCAGGAGGGTCAGGTCGTGACGTTCGACGTCACCCAGGGCCAGAAGGGCCCCCAGGCGGAGAACATCAACCCGGCCTGACCTCACCCACTCCACCGGCGGAACCAGGATCCCCTGGGTCTGGCCGCAGGCTATGGCGGCCCCGGACCGACTCGGTCCGGGGCTCGCTCACGCTCGTGCGGGGTTTGGATGTATGCGCGCGGGGTGCCGGCCGGGAAACGGCGGTACTGGGCAGGGGCTTCGCCTACTCCGTCCCCCTGGCAGCACCGCGTGCCACAACGTGCCGGTATCGGCGGTGAACAGCGGTCAACAAGGGATCGGCCGATACGGCCAGAACAGCACCTTCAGTGGGCGTTCTCACAGGTCAGGAGCCCTGCGGGCCATCAAGTACCGGGTGATTCCCAAGCTCAGAGCGCGAGTTCGATTCTCGTCACCCGCTCCATGAAAAGCCCCAGGCCAGCGGCCGGGGGCTTCTTCGTTGCAGTGCCGTGCCACCGGCTGGCCGAGTGCCCGTGGGGCCTTTTCCTGGATAGTCGACGCATGGCATCACAGCCCAGCCTTTCCTATCTCCGCCGCGCCAAGTTCGCCCGGCGCGTGCCCGCAACACTCTCCGAGCTTGCCGGTCCCGAGCACGGCACAGTGAGCCTGCCGCTCCACCTTGCGTGATCGGGGCTGACCACGTTCGACCTCGACCAGCCGCGGCTGCGGATGAGCTATTACCGCATCGTCCTGGCCGAGGGCCGGCACGACGACCTGGTCCGGTACCTCAATCGCGGACTCCTCATCAACCTGTGGCCCACACTGCGCACACTGATCAGCCGTGATGGTCGTGAAGTCTGGGAACGCTCCTTCGGCGAACTGGCCCACAGCGCCCAGGCCGCTGCGTGAACCTCACAGACCTGCACCGTCGCCTGCTCGCAGACGTGCTCGTCGTGGGCGGTGCGTATCCTCCGGCCCTTACCGGCGGCTATGCGGTCCAGGCGCACGGCCTGGTCGACCGGCTCAGCCAGGGCCTCGACGTCGCGACCGAGAACCCCGATCGCATGGAGGACAGCGCTACTACTGTACGAACCGGCCTGGAACAACGCGGGTGGCGGGTCAGCACTCTATCGGCCCCAGCGACCGTGCCCCATCCGTGCCCTTCGGAGCGGACAACAGCGGTCAAGCACGGCCACCAGAGCCCGCGCAATCCCTACCTACGAGCACAAACAAGCAGGTCAGCGACCTGCCCACTGAGTAGGCACCGGTGATTCCCAAGCTCAGAGCGCGAGTTCGATTCTCGTCACCCGCTCCATGATGAGGGCCCTGGTCGGAGACCAGGGCCTTGTTTGTTGTCTAGACCTCTCAGGTTTCTCGGCTGGTGCGGTCGGCACCCTTGCCGCGTATGGTCGGCGAGCCCGCCGATCTGGTTCCTGCCGTCGCGAGCGATCACGCTGGCGACGGCAGAGGACAGCGTGCGCTGGGCACTTGTGCTCCACGGTGAATTCCGTGTCGGTGCGGTGCGCGTCGCCCTAGCGTGTACCCATGGGTGAGGACATGTGGGCGGGAGTGCGGGAGCGGGTGCTCCGGCTCGCCGAACGCTCCGGAGCGGACAAGGTCTTCGGGGCACAGGGGCATGGCTTTCGCCTCGGTCCGGTCATGAGCGAGGAACAGCTCCGGGCGCTGGAGGCGGACCTGGGCGTGGGTCTGCCCGCGCAGTATCGGAGTTTTCTACTCCATGTCGGAGGAGGGGGAGCCGGCCCCGACTACGGCCTGATGACACCGACCTTGGGCGACGGTGGGTGGCAGTGGCGCGGCATCGGGCTCGCCTTCTCTGCGCAGCCGACCACCGCCGAGTTCGCCGGACGGCCCTTCGTGGCCGAGGCGCTGCGGAGTGAGTGCCGCGCTTGAGGCGCAGGAACCCGAGAAGGACGCCTTTGCGGCCGACGAGGAGTTCCGCCGCACGCACGCGGCCTGGGATGCGCGCTACGAGGAGCTGCATGACGCGCAGGAGGCGGGCGCGGTGTTCCTCAGCGAGCAGGGATGCGGCTATGCGTCGCTGATGGTGATGACCGGCCCGCACCGAGGTGCCATCTGGGAGGATCTGAGACCGATGGACCGAGGGACCGAGGGATCGAGCCGACCGGGCATGACTTCGCGTACTGGTACCGAAGTTGGCTCGAGCGCACCGAGCAACGGCTCGAAACCTGACAGGGTGAGGACCATGCAGTACTGCGAACGCCATGAAATGCACAACTGCGCAGAATGCGCTCCGCGCACACCCCGCGGCAGCGCACCCACCAGCGAATGGGACGGCTGGCCAGTGGCTGCGATCATCATCCACGCCAGCGGCAAGGCCCACCTTCCCGGCTGCACGCACATCGTCCCGGCCGACATCCGGCCACCCCTCTACGGCTGGGTGCTCACCCCCTCACCCGGGGCATGGCGTCGTCTCGCGCCCTCCGGCCCGCTCCGCGCCACCCAGGGCAACATCGAGCGGGCGGCTGTGAGCCGCTGCAGGGATTGCGACGCGACGCAATAGGGACGCCGCTCGATTCCTTGGTGGGGAACAACCTGTCCATTCAGGCTGAGCCGACCGTGCCCTTCGGAGCAGTGAACAGCGGTCAGAACGAGTACGACCGGATCACCGCCAAGAGCCACCCATGAGAGCGTTCCCGCAGGTCAGAGAGCTGACGCTCTCACCGAGCAACGATGATTCCCAAGCTCAGAGCGCGAGCTCGATTCTCGTCACCCGGCCTTGAAAGAAGGCCCAGGTCAAAGACCTGGGCCTTTGCCGTTGCCTGGACTCATCCGCACGCTCGGGTGGGTGAAATACCTGTTCTTCGCCCTCCAGTTGGGGCACCCGGAGGCCACGGACTGCACGCCGGTCGGTGTCGGCCGGCCCGAGCGCGCTGACTTCGCACCGCCGTGCGGAGACCGACCGCGGTCAACCGGCTCGGTTGACAGGCCAGGACGTGGCGGTGACGGCGGTCGCGACGGCGACCGCCGTCAACCGCCGGTAGTCGATGGTGTCCGGCGTGTCGGTCGGGCGATGGTAGTGACGGTTCCGGAACTTCGCCGTACCGGTGAGCATCAGGGCCGGAATCCCTACGTTCCAGAAGGCAGCGTGGTCGCTGCGGCCGAGGTGGTTCACCGGTGGCACCGCAAGGCCGACGAGCGGGCCCAGCGGGTCGTCCGGACGCGGGTCGCGCAGTGTGATGACGGGCAGCGGGGGCTCCGTGGCCCGGTCAAGAGATTCGCGCCGGTCAGTCGCCGGTGCAGGCGGAGTTTGGGCGCAAGCGCATGGTTGCCGTGGCGATCGGTGCAGCCCAGCCGCCACCGCACCTCGAACCGCTGCCGGTGAGTCCGCCGGCCCGCGGGCGCTGTGCCGCGCCTACGCGTACTGGTCCGAGGACGGGCAAGAGATCACCGGGGCGTCGTTCTGGGATACCAAGGAAGCGTGCGACTCCTGGCGGGCCTCCGCGGCCGAGACGCAGCGGCGTGAGGCCATGGCCCCTTGCATCGTCGAGGAGCAGGAAGGCTTCTACCGCGGCCGCGAACTCGGAGTCGGGCCCGCCTGAACCCCCGCGGTCCTTGTGCCCGTGCCCCGGAACGCCGAGGACGGACAGCACCGGCCCGCCGGCCCACGGACATGATGCCGGCCCCCATCGACCCTCTGGGGGCGACAATGGAGATATGGCCCCGTAGACCGTGAACCGAGTTGCGAGGTGGCCGATGAGCACTCTCGAAGAACAGATAGACGTCGATATTCCGATCGCTGTGGTCTGGGAACGCCTCCACCGTGCGGAGACCTATCCGCGGTTCGTCGAAGGAGTACGCGAGGCTCGTTCGGAGGACGGGCACCGGACGCGCCTGGACGTCGACGTCGGCGGCCGGGTTCAGGAGTTCGAAGCCGAGATCACCGACCGTGACAAGGAAAACATGATGGAGTGGCAGACCACGAGCGGTCCCGACCTGGCGGGAACCTTCTCACTGCTGCCCATCGACCGGGAGCACACCCGAGTCCAGGCCCGGATCGAGTACGACCCGGGCACCGTCAAGGAGGCGTTCGGCGGGCCGAAGGGATTCGCCCAGGCGACCGCGATCGAACGGCTTGTACGGGACGACCTCGAGCACTTCAAGGAGTTGGTGGAACGGGAACGGTGAGGCGCCCCCACCGAGTATGACGGCAGTGCGGTCCACGGCCGTCGTACCCCATCCGTGCCCTTCAGCACGGCAAACAGCGGTCAGCAACGGTGCCCCGTGCACCCCCGCACGGGACGCCCGCCAGCGTCTGGCCTGGTCAGGCCCCATGTCGGCCTCGCAGGCGGCGGTGATTCCCAAGCTCAGAGCGCGAGTTCGATTCTCGTCACCCGCTCCATGAAAAAGCCCCAGGCCAGCGGCCCGGGGCTTCTCTGTTTGCAGCGCCGTGTCACCACTGACCGAGTGCCTGGGGGCCTCTTCCTGGATAATCGAGGCATGGCATCACAGCCCAGTCTTTCCGATCTCCGCCGCGCCAAGTTCGCTCGGCGCGTGCCTGCAGCACTCGCCGAGCTTGCCGGCCCCGAGCACGGCACAGTGAGCCTGCCGCTCCACTTGGCGTGGTCGGGACTGACCACTTTCAACCTCGATCAGCCCCGGCTGCGGATGAGCTACTACCGCATCGTCCTGGCCGAGGGCCAGCACGACGATCTGGTCCGGCACCTCAATCGCGGCCTCCTCATCGACCTGTGGCCCACACTGCGCACGCTGATCAGCCGTGATGTCCGTGAAGTGTGGGAGCGCTCCTTCGACGAGCTGGCCCACAGCGCGCAGGCCGCTGCGTGAACCTCACGGATCTCCACCGTCGCCTGCTCGCAGACGTACTCGCCGTGGGCGGTGCATACCCTCCGGCGCTTACCGGTGGCTACGCGGTCCAGGCGCACGGTCTGGTCGACCGGCTCAGCCAGGACCTCGATGTCGCGACCGAGAACCCCGATCGCATGGAGGACATCGCTACTGCCGTACGTATCGGCTTGGAGCAACGCGGTTGGCAGGTCAGCGCTCTGGAAACAGACCCGCTGTCCGCACGCCTGATCGTCACCGACTCCGCCACCCGTGAAAAGTGCGGAACCAGGTCCGCGCCCTGGCCGATCGCGGACTCGCCAGGGACCTGGTCGACGTACAGGCCGCGGCGAACCGCTGGAGTCACGTCGAACTCGAAGAGCTCGGACGGCGCCATGCCCGCGACTCCTTCGAACTGAGCGAGCTTCAAGCGCGGCTGGGCGGAGCCGACTGGATCGATGACACGGAATTTGCCGCCTACGGGCTCGACGAACAGGCAATCAACGGGCTACGGCGGTGGGCACAGACATGGGCCGACGACATCGGGGAACGGCTCCAGGAGCTGGAGACTCCGCACGAGGACTGACGGCCTCACGGATACCGACCGCTCGGCAAGGACGCGATGCGCGACAGGCTGCCCCACCCGCAATTGCCGTGCCCCATCCATGCCCTTCGGAGCGGACACCCGTTTGAGCAGGGGCTATGCGTGCCAACTGTTCTGACCGGGTGGGACATGCCGCCTCTGGCGTAATCGGGCGTTGGGCCGGTTGGCGGTGTCAGGCTGTCCGGGTTGATCACTGTCGTGCGAGGAGCCCTGTGCGTATGGGGCGTGTGAACGTTCTCTCAGCGGATCGTCGTTGACTGCCCGCTGGATCCGAGCATGTCGGGGTGTGCGTCGGGTCGGGGGCACCGCTTCGTACCGGCTCCACGCAACCGACCGCCCACTGAATTCCCATACCGCGGTATGAAGGGATGCAAGCAGCGATGACCGAAGGCGGGCGAAAGCCGGGCGAGTTCGGGGTGGACCGGTCGGAGGGGTTTGGTGAGCGGTTGCTGGGTTTGCTGCTGGACCGGGCTCACGAGATGCCGCCGCAGTTGATCGCCCCGCTCGTTGCGGAAGAGGTGGCCAGGGTGGGTGGCCGGGACGTCTCGATCCTCTTGCAGGACTACGAACAGATGCTGCTGGTGCCGCTGCCGGGCCGGGGGTTGATGGTCGGGGACCCCGAACCGGTCGAGGGGTCCCCCGCCGGGGAGGCGTTCCTGAGCCGCAGAACGGTAGAGGTACCGCAGGACGGCACCGTGCGGATGTATTTGCCGCTGCTGGACGGCAGTGACCAGGTCGGGGCGATGGCTGTCACCCTGGACAGCGTCGACGACGACGACCGGCGATTGCTGCGCAGGCTCGCCAGTTTGGTCGCGGACATGATCGTCACCAAGGACGCCTACACCGACCTGTTCTTCCAGGCCCGACGCAGAGCCCCGATGAGCGTGGCCGCGGAGATCCAGTGGTCGTTGCTGCCTCCGCTGTCGATGACTGTTCCGCAGGTTGAGGTGGCCGGAATTCTGGAGCCCGCGTACGACGTGGCCGGCGACAGTTTCGACTACGCCCTCAACGGCGACATCCTTCATGTGGCCATGATCGACGCGATGGGCCACGGCCTGGACGCGGCGGCCATGGCGACGGTGGCCATCGGCGCCTACCGCCACACGCGACGGGCCAACACCGGCCTGTCCCAGGTGTATGCATTCATGGACAGGGCCATCAATGAGCAGTTCGGCAACGACCACTTTGTCACCGCGCAGATGATGTGTCTGAACACCGCCACGGGGCGGCTGCAATGGGTCAATGCCGGCCACCCGGCACCGCTGCTGATCCGTGGCCGCGCCGTGGTGGACCGGTTGGAGAGCCCGACCACATTGCCGGTCGGCTTCGGCGGTGAGGAGCCGGTAGTCAGCGAGCGGATGCTGCAGCCCGGGGACCGGTTGCTGTGTTTCACCGATGGCCTGATTGAAGAGCATCAAGCTGGTGGGGAAGAGTTCGGTGAGGAGCAACTCATCGAGTGGACCAACCGAGCCGTCCGTGACCACACGGCGGTGCGGCCGGTGGTGCGCGCGCTTTCCCACACCCTGAAACAGGAACGAGGCGGCGTCACCAGCGACGACGCGACCATCCTCCTCATCGAGTGGCGCGGCGGCGACGCCGATCATCTCGCCACCTTCGATTGAGCCGTCGGCCACCGCCGCTACAGGGCCGACGGAGCCGAAGCCCCCGCGGCCCGTCCGCCGTTCGCCAAGCCGCCCTCGGCCCGGAGGACGAAGGCAGCCGTCACCGCCGGAACTGCTGAACCTCCGGACGCCACTTCTGCTTGTCTGCGCTGTGGACTCATCCCAGGCGGGCATTCGTCACTCGGCGTGCCTACTTCGCTGAGCAGGCCCGGAGCGCGGTGCCGGGATTGCTCCCGGTCCGTTTCTCCGGACCTCTCGCCGGACCCGCCGTGCGTCCCTCAACGCAACGGGCTCTCCACGGTTTCTGCCGTCAGACGGGGTTCGCAGGCTGCCATGGGTTGGGGATCGCGCCGGCCCGGTATCGGTAGCGGCTGACCGTGACCGACGCGATGCGGAACAGCTCGGCCCCGTCAGCCGTTCGCCCCAGGCCGGTGGGCGAGGCCGTAGTGCCGGAAGACCGCCTCCTCGTCCTCGGCCGGAAGTATGCCCTCGGTGCCGATCGAAGGGCACTGCTTCACCAGTGCCTGGTCATGGGCGACCTTCACATAACCCGGGCCCACCGTCGCACCGTCCGGAGGAACGAACACCAGACGGTGCCGGGTGGGCAAGCCGACCCGGATCGCGGCCATGGCCGACTCGTCAGTGCTGGTGTCGACATGGATCGCCTCCAGCTCGCCGATCCTGCGGCCCCGGGTGTCCACCACGTCATCGGTCCACCACTCACGGATCCGCCGTCCCGATCACCCCGACTCCTCGCGCCCGGTTGCCGGTTCGGGAAGCGTGGCGACAAGGATGTCGGCAGCCTGGGTGACGTTGTCGGCGTCGACCGCACGGGCCATGGCGTCTCGTGCCGCGTCGGGTGTCGTGTCCGGCGGCACCACCAAGAAGGCGAAGTGGTCGTTGTCGCCGCGTGTGATGAGGACGGTGTCGTCGCCGACGGGAAAGGAGTCGAGGTGCACGACCCAGTCGTCGACAACCACACGAGTCGGGACATCCTCCCAGGCGGCGGTGTCCAGGCCGACCCTCGTGATGGGGCCGAGGTGCGCGATGAGCACCTCGATCAGGGCGGGCAGCTCGGCCGTGACATACCGGGAGCGGGGCCACCATGCGCCGTCGAGGACGCCTTCGCGGGAGTGTGTCGTCTGCAGCCGGAGCAGTGCCGTGCCGGGTTTCACCGCCCGATGGATCTCGTCCGGAAGGAGCTTCCGGGGGGTGGGGGTGTCAGATTCGGCCATGGTGGTCCGCCTGCCTGCGCGGGGCCGCCGACACCTCATGGCCGGCGAGATACCGCCGTGGTCTCACGGTACTCCGCGTGCCTGTGGTCATGCCCACGAGCATCAGCCGGGCGGTGTTCCCGGTCGGAAATCACCTGGCCAGAACGGCTCGCCCGACCGCAGCGCGGAGTACGCTGAAGATACCGGGAGTAACTCGAACACCCGCTCCCACGCGGACGTCGTTTCCGGCGATCAAGACACTGGGCCGCCCTGCAGGGCGGCCCGGAGACGGGTCCGCATCATGACCAGGACCGTCGAACGCGGAGTGGCACGGGCGCTTGCTCCCCCGCTCCCGACGCGCTTTTCCCTCACGCCGAAGACCACCCTCGCCGGCCAGTTGGACGGTGCCTGGTGGCCCTACTCGCGCGACCTGCTCACCGAGCTTCCGTCCCTGGTCGAAGCGCTGGAAGGGCGTCCGGAAGGGCGTTGGGGACGCATCACGCGCGCCATGGTGAATCCCACCCGCTGGCCCGTCGTCCCGCACAAGGTTCCCGTCGCCGGGCACATCGTGCACGTGGGCTGGTTCACCGAACAGGATCCCGACAAGATGATCCTGCTCTCCCACACCTACACCGCAGGCCGCTGCGACCTGCTGGTGATCCCGCCCGAGACCGAGCCCGCCGCAGCCGCCCGGCTGATGACCGCCGCTGCCGTCCCCGGCAGCGTCCTCACCGCCGGGGTGCTGATGTCCGAAGAAGCCGCGACCGGCCGCCGTATGCGGGACGCCCGAAGCAGCCAGGACGCCTGGGAGACCGATGGCGGGTCGCCCTGCCGCCCCTCCGGCACCCGGTCGTCGGCGCGCGGATGATCCCCCCTGCCGGGGAACACGCGGAGATGACGACATGGAGACCCTGATCGCGCTCGGCATGCGCCTGATCCACCGGCTCAACGCCCAGCACGACGCACGCATCGCGGTCTACCACTTCAGCGATCCCTTCCCGGCCATCAGCCGGCCACGGCCACCACAGCTCGACAGGGCAAGCCTCCAGCCGCAGGCTCACGGGCAGCTGGCCCTGACCTCAGACCACTCCTCCGACCGAAGGCCGCGGGTGGGGCACCCGGCACCCGGGACAACCCACCCGTCGGCCTCTCGCTTCGCCCCGAAGGGAGCACACCGCCTTGTACCCCGTCGACAACGAACCCCTGCCGCAGGCAGGACACGCCGAGATCCGGATCGTCGCCGCCACTCCCGAAGCCGCCCGCGCGGTCGCCGAAGTAATCCGCCACTGCTTCGCCGGAACGGAGCAGCGCAGCTACCCCGCCCCCGGGGGCGGGACCCGGCTCCACCTCACCGTGGACACCGAATCCGCCGCAGGACCCGCCCTCTCCTGGCTCACTACCAGCAGACCGTCCGCGCACACCAGCGCCCAGGGCGACGAAGTCTGAGGAGCATCGGACCTTCAGAGGAGCATCGGACCTTCACATGCACGAAAGGACTCGATCATGGCGACCCTCCGCGAGCGGCAGGTCTACCGCGAGCGGGTCCTGACCGCCCTCTACGAAGCCACCGAAGGCAACCGTCTCCTCGGAGTCCCTGGGCGGAAGCTGCGGAACGGCCTGCGCATCCCGGAGGAAGACCTGGCCGCCGCCTGCACCTACCTCGCCGGCGAGGGCCTGATCACTGTCGACTGGGAACCGGGCAACACACCCGCGATGGTCTCCCTGACCCACCAGGGAATCCGCCGCATGGAGGCCGAAGAAGAAGAACGCGACTGAGCCGGACTGTCCGAGGGCCGACCCGTCCACCGCTCAGCCCGGCACGTACGGCCTGCACGGCCCCTTGTGCGCACACGAACGCGGGGGGACGGGACCTGCCCGATGGCTCGCTCTCCCCTCCCGGCCCGCAGTCGTACAATTGAACGTGGATCGAGCACTCTCACGTGTGACGATCCGGAAGGGCGGCCCCGGCGGAGTGAATGCGCTGGGGCCGTTGCGACGACGGCCGCCATAAGGCCCACGCGCCCGACGTCATGTCGCCGCCTCACAGCCGGCGGATCGGTCCCTTCCGGGGCGAAGGCGTCCAGGAGCCCCGGGGCCAGGAGGTGGGCACGCTCCGGGACGCCCTCCCGGGAGGCCGGGCCGGCCTGGCCCACATCGATGCGGACCCCGCCGACCGCGTCCTGTGCGGCGGTCCCGTACGCGTAGCCGTGTACGTCGGCAGCGGCGCGGAGTGTTCCGTTCAGATGGTGTCGCCCTGCCGGACTGCAGCCCAGAACTGGTTCGTGCACTTCGGGCATGGACGGCCCTGACAATCGGAGCGGGCTTCCGCTACGGGGTCGTGCCAGGGCTCAGTCGGTCCCTCGGCCCCCCAGCGCGCGCTGCTGGGTCAGCCGTGAAATGTCCTTCGCGGTGACGATCCCCACCAGATGGTGCCCGTCCACGACGAGAATGCGCATGCCAGTACCCGGGCGGAGCTTGTCGAGAGCCTCACTCAGAAGATCACTCGGGGCGGCAACCGCGCACTGTGACAGCGGGATCGCCACCTCGCGCACGCGCAACGCCTCCCGGCGCGCTCCCGGTATCCGGGCAAGCTTGCGTATCTGAACGATCCCGCTGGGACGGCCTTCGAAATCGAGCAGCGGCACGGCGGAATGGCGGGAGCTCACTGCCACCTCGTCGATGAAATGCCGGATGGTCAGCCAGTCGGCGCCGGTGGTCACCGGGCTGGACATGGCATCGGCGACCTTGATGCCCCGCAGTGCTGTGTGGATCACGGCGCGCTGCCGTTCGGCGCCGGCGACGACCGTGATGAAGAGACCGACGAAGACGAGCCACAGCCCGCCCGGCGCCCCGCGCAGGAAGGAGATCCAGCCGAAGGCCATCAGCAGCCCGCCCACGACCTGACCGCTTCGGGAGGCCGCCCGATCCGCACGTTCCCGGTCTCCGGTACGCCACCACAACAGCGCCTGCACCACCCTTCCGCCGTCGAGCGGCGCAGCGGGAAGGAGGTTGAATGCGCCCAGGAACAGGTTCGCCCAGCCGAGCCACACCAGAACGGCGGCGGGCACCGCCCAGCCGGACATCGCGTGCAGCCCGATTCCCGCTCCGAGCGCGGCGCTTCCGATGGCCAGGCTGGTGAGCGGCCCGCTGATCGCCACAGCGAAAGCCACCGCGGCCGTCGGCGGTCGCCCCATCCGGGTCATCCCGCCCAGCGCCCACAGCGTCACATCCTGTACCGCGATCTTCTTCCTGCGGGCAATCGCAGCGTGTGCCGTCTCGTGGAGCAGGAGGCTGCCCATGAGCAGCACGGCCCCCACGGCACTGGCGAAGGTGTAAACCGCATTCGAGCGCCCTGGAGTCCATACGGGGAGGGTCTGGCGGCCAAGACCGTACGCGAACAGGACGACCAGCAGCGGCACGCTCCAGTGCATCCGCAGTGGTACCCCGACAACTTGTCCGACACGGACCGAGCCGTTCATCGTCGTCTCCCGCCGGCTCTGCACCCGGTCCACCGGACAGGACCTCGCGACCCGACTCCATGGACCGACCAGCACGGCACCCACCCACAATTGTCGCTCTCGGAATCTCCCGCAGTCGGCCAGGGCCCAGGACGAGCTTGCTGACCGGCGAACTGCCCGAAGAGCCCGCCCGCCCATTCCGGGTCCGGGTACGCCAGCCGCCCCTCGTCCCCTCCGAACCCAGACGCACGGTTCCAGCCGAGCCGACACGCCCCGCGTGCCACTACGTGCCATTCGTAGGGGTAAGAAGCGGTCACCTCCCAGATGTTTCATGAGCTTATTGATTCCATCCGCAAAGGCACCCCGATTAACCGCTCCATTCGGACGCACAAAGTCCAGGTCCGGCATGTCCGTTTTTTCAGAGCCGTAACTACCGACACTGCCAACCACCGTCCACTCCTGGGGCCCTGTTCCATATCGCGCAAACATCAGCGGCCTGCCCACACGCCCCAACAAACGAAGAAGAGCCCGTCAGCAAGCTGACGGGCTCCCGCGAAAAATCGAGGCTAACCTGCTATCGGGTCAGATCGTCGGTGTGTCATCGACGATCTCCTTGTGCGGTTCGACAATGAACCTCCAGCCATCGCTGGGCTCCAGGAACCGCACTCGGGTCGGGTAGATGTCCAGGGCACGGCGGTCGCGATTTTGACTGTTCGTGTTCTTCCGCCCCCGGGCCGGCTCCTCGTACAGATCGACCTTGACGTCCGGCACCGCGACGGCTTCCTCGCTCCAGCGCTGAACGATCCCCGCGCCGAACGCGTCCCGTGCGGCGGAGTAGAGCGAATCCAGAGATTCCTTGCTCCCGTCGGGCACGAAGAGGGCGAGGTTCAGGAGGACGCCGGCACTCTGGAGAACCTCGATTTCTTCCCCTGCCTTGTCGGCAATCCAGATCCCGCGCTCTTCGACATTGTCCGGGAGAACATGAATTTCCTCACCGAAGATCGTCCTCGCGGTGAAGGAGCCTCCCTCGAAATTCTTACCCGGCTTCGTGAGGAAAGCCGGGGCGTAGCAGTCGAGAGGAAGGCCATCCATCCCCGCCGAGACGAAGATGTCGTCCTGGAGGTCCAATTCTGAGACCTCTCCGGCCGTAAGACGTCGAGCCGTAACCTTCTCGGTATTCACGCCATTCCCCTTTTTTCGCGGCGTCCTATAAATTCATTAGGACTATACCATGAAAGCGAACAGCCAGTCCCTTTATGCACGCCTTCGCGCTCGCGACAGTACAGCCCTCCGAGTAATTTCTTCCGACAGAACAGCAGACAAATCCTCTCGAATCACCATCGAAACGCAGCCCCCGTAAGGAAATACGGTGAGATCCATCCAAAAGGTGACTCACCGCTTCGTCCGGGTTTTCGAACCAAGTCGGCCGCCAAGTGAAATGGGAGCGGCCTTGTTCGAATGGCGACCCGGCGACCCGATCGAGCGAACCACGGCGGTCGCCTCTCCGATCGGGCACTTCACGCCTCGCCCCTACGGCCGCCTTCGCGAGGCCGCCGTCGATGTTGAAGGTGTTCCACAATATGGGTACCGACCTTGTCATCGCGGCGAACACCGTCGTGGAGGTCAGCCGCTCTCGCAATCCGCGCCTCAACTGGACGCTGTCGCGGATCAAGGTGGAACTGGTCACCGAGCAGGCGGCGAAGGCAGCCGCGGAGCCCCTCGGAGGAGCCGGACCGCACGGCCACAAGTACGCCATCGACGCCACCGTGGCCGAGGTGGCACTGCGCCAGCCGAAGCCGGTCGCACTGCTGACGTCCGACAGCGACGACATGACCAGGCTCTGCGGCAAACAGGTCCGGATCACCCCCCTCTGACCCACCAACCCCTTCGAGCACGTGCGCCGCCGCGCCTCCTCATCGGGACGGACGATGGCGTGCAACCTCGAAGGATGTCACCGCATCGCCGCTGCCTGTGCCCCAACCGTGCCCGGACGAACGGTCAAGAGTGGTGAACAGGGGCGCTGAGAGACTGCGGCGGAAGTTGTTCCGAAGCGGCGTATCACGGCTTCTCCTTGGCCTCATCTCGGGCGGCCCGCACGAGATCAGACAGTCCGCTCGCGGCCTCCTGCTGTTGCTCAAGATCCGAATGTCAGTGCGGGCGGGCCTCACTTACCGCACGGGGAAGCCGAAGGAGTACCCCTGCTGCTTCAGCCAGGGCAGGATCTCGCGCAGGGCGGCCAAGGTCTGGGAGCGGTCCCCTCCCGCGTCGTGGAAGAGGACGGTCGGCCCATTGGAGATCTCGCGCTTGACGGTGGCGACCATGGTGTCCGCACCGGGACGCTCGAAGTCTTTGGAGTCGACGTTCCAGCCCAACGGTCGCATCCCCCGGGACGCGGCGAGTTGCCGGCTGTACGGGGTGAAAGCACCGCCCGGGGCCCGGTAGTACTGCGGCCGGACGCCTCCGGACGCCTTGGTGATCATGCGTTCGGCGTCCAGGATCTGCTGGGACTGGTATGCCTCGGACTTGGAGTCCATGGCGGTGTCGTGCGAGACCGTGTGGTTGCACAGCCGGTGCCCGGCCGCCACGACCTCCTTGACCAGGTCCGGGTGTGCCTGGGCCTGCGTGCCCACCATGCAGAACGTGGCCTTCACGCCGTTGTCCTCCAGCAGTTTCAGCACCTGCGGCGTCCAGACCGGGTCCGGTCCGTCGTCGATGGTGATGTTGACGCCCCGGGCGCCGCGGTCCGAGGCGTGCGCGATGTCCGCCGCCACCTTGGTCACCGTCCGGTCCTGAGACCGGGCGTCCGGCGCTGAGACACGTGCTTGCGGCTGCCGCCCTCCGGCGGTGCCGGCCTGCGCGGTCCACACCGAGGTGGCAGCGGCCACCGCCGTCACCCCGAGCGCCGCCGCGAGAAGCCGGCTGTGCCATCCCCTTCCCTTGTGCTTTGCCATGTCCGCCCGCCCCTTTTGCTGTCTCCGCCGATGCCGTGCGCTCATGAAGACATACGAACGCCCTTACGGGATCACTCTGTTACCGATCGCAGACGAATCCACAGGGGACCGGCGACAAACGCAGGAGGCCCGCGACAGATGACGGGGCGCAACGGCCTCGAAAAGGTGCCGGCGAGGGCGGCAGACGCTGATCCGCACGGATTCCGGCGAAGGCACCCAGCGCATGCGTCGAATGGCTCGCGAAGCAGGGCCGATGGCCGTCCCACTCGGTCGGTATGACCCTCACCGAACAGAATCCCCGGTCCGTGCCGACACTGCCGCGTGACCCGCGTCAGACATGTGGTTGGGTCGTCTCCTTCGGATCCAGCCAGGCCCATCGGCCCGGGAGCGGCTGCTTCCGGTCGCTTTCGTCCCCGGCTGGTGGGTTCCCGCCCGGTCGGAGCGGCGGCCGCGCAGAGTAGTCCACATGACGACACCCGCAGAGCTGCTCCGATCCTTCGCCCGCACCCGTGCCTCGCTCGACGGCGAGGAGGTCACGTACTGGTGGTCCGGAGACGTCTACTCCTGGGCCCCGGACGAGCCCTACCAGCGCATCTTCGGCTTTGAAGGGCTCAACGTCGCCCGCCTGGTCCAGGACGCCGAAGCCGGCCCGGACACCTACCAACTGCTCACCCGCGAGGCCGCCTTCTACCTGGACCCCGTCACCCGCGAGATCCTGGAGACCTGGCAGGACCTGCCGGTGGTGCACGTCTGGAACGACCCGGCGAACCAGAAATGGCGCCCCTTCCCGATCCCGACGACCGAGCTCGGCGGAGAGGTCTGCTTCAGCCTGGAGATCCCGCTCGCCTACCCCTCGCCGCTGCCGGTGGCCCAGTACCCCGTCCACTCGGCCGGCGACACGTACAAGGCTCTGGAGCTCTTCCAGTTCTTCGCCGCCCGCGCCGACCTGGCCGGCCCGGCGCCCAGCGTCCCTGCCGGCATGTCGTGGACCCGGATGTCCCCTTGGCTCCCGTGGATGGCCCGTGGTCAGCGGCCCGGTGGCCTCACCTTCCACTGCCGGGGCCGCAAGCTCGGCTCCCGCACCGAGGTCCCCGAGCGCACCCGTGCCTACATCGCCGACCACCACCCGGAGTTCGCCCGGGCCCCGGAGAAATGGAGCGAGCCGAACGAGACCAGCTGGACGTACTTCCGCAAGCTCAACCCGCCGAAGTAGCTGCCGGGCTTCCCCCCGCCGCCCAGCCTCCACGGGCCCCGGCCGACCCCCTTCAGACCACGTTCAACGCCGCGCGATCCGGTGAGCGGACGGTCCGGGCGGGCGCGGCGCCAGGGGGTGAACGGTCGGGTTGCGGTCCAGGCCCATCAGTCGGTACGCCAAGTGCTGCCGGGGAACCTCCATCTGCGGGTCCGTGTCAGGGAAAGCGGCACGCCAAGCCGACGCCCGCACCGACATCTCCCCTGACTCCGCACGGGAGGCGTGCCACAACGTGCCGGTAGGGGCGGTACACAGCGGTCGCCAAAGGGACTGACGAGGCAGTCAGGCCGAGGCCGTCGGCACCCGTTCCAGCAGGTCAGAAGCTATGCACGGGCCAGTCGACGAGTGCACCGGCCGGGCTGCATCCGGATACCGGCTCGCGAACCGAACCTACTCAGCCGCACCACGCGGCCGCAGCACCTACTCAGCCGCACCACTCGGCCGCAGCGCCTCCGCCAGAGGGCGCGCGGTCCTCTTGTGGGCGAGGTACTTGACCGCCGGGTGCGCGTCCAGGCCCCGGTTGCGGACCATCAGGGTCTCGCCGAGGACCTCGGGCGCGTCGTCCGCCGATGCGACGACTTTCCGCAGGTCCAGGGAGGCGACGATGTAGTCGTCCCGGTCGGCCACGTTCACCCAGCGGTGCAGCATCCCCGGCACGCGTGGCGGTTGGGGACGCAGTCGCTCCCGGACGATCGTGCGCAGCCCCAGCGGAGAGCCGAAGGTCACCAGCAGCGGCAGCGGCTCCCGCAGCCGGTGCAGCGCCTCGTACGCCACTACCGTGCCCAGCGAGTGGGCGTACACCGCACGCGTCTCCGGGCCGATCTCTCGCAGCAGGGCCTCCTGCGCCTCTTCGCGGATCCGCTCGTCGTCCAGATAGGCGGCGACCTGCGCCAGATTGGTCACGATCGTGGCCTTGAGGGCGCCGAAGACCGAGCGGGCGACCGGCCCGCAGCGGGCGAGGCTGCCCACCGTCACCCGGAACAGCTCGAACACGCCCTGCTCGGGGCCCAGGTCCTCGCGGAACGGGGTCAGTTCGCGGGCGGCCTCCTCCCGGTCCTCCGGGCGGTCGGCGTGTGCCTCGATGTTCTCCAGGAAGTCCTGGCCCACCCGCCGGGCGGTGTCGGCCATCCCCTCCGGCAGGGGCTGGTCCCACTCGTCCTGGGGGGTGTAGGGCCTGAAGAGGTCCCGGTAGTAGGCCATGGCGGTGCTGGTTCGGCCGCCCTCGATCGCGTCGGCGGCCTCCGTCTCCTCGGCGTTCCGCAGGGAGGCCGCCAGGGCCGCGACCCATGCGGTGTGCATTTCCTGCGCGGGCTCCTCCACCGGTCCGATGCCATGGACGAACACGACTTCCGCCACGTGCGTGGCTCCCTCCACCCCGGTTTCCGCGTGCGGCCCGTCCCGGCTTGCCCCGGTCGGGCACGGCGCGGCGTGCCATCTGCGGCCCCAAGCCTCCTGTCGCCCGCCGGTTTCGTCAACTCGCCCGTTTGTCACTCCTCTTGAATCAATAATGACCGGATGTCGAACCGCTTTTCCTTAGTGATCGCCGCCCAGTGGGACGCGTCCGGCCGCAACCTGGACGATCTGGAGCAGGAGGCGCGGAGGCTGAACGCGTACCTTCGCGACGACGACAGAGGCGGATGCCTGCCCGCCCACGCAGATGGGGTGCTGCTCGACCCGCCGACGGTGGAGACGGTACGGAGCGCGGTCGCGTCCGCGTTCACCCACACAATGCTGTCCGCCGAGGACGGACCTGCGACGCTGGTCCTCGCCTTCCTGGGCCACGGATTCGGCGTACGCCACGACGACTTCCTCTTCCCCATCGCCACCAGCCCCGCGACCCCCGACCCGGAGACGGCCTATTCCGTCCCCTCCGGACTTCGGGACGGGCTGACCCGGCACGGGGACGTACGGGCGCTCGCCGTCCTGATCGACGCCTGCCAGTCGGGCGTGGCCGCGCTCGCCGCCGCCAAGGAGTGGTTCCCGGCGTCGATGGAACGGGGCCGTGAAATCGGCCTCGTGACCTCCGCATCGGACGACCAGCCCGCCTTCGGACTGTCCTTCGTACGTGGCGTGAACCAGGTCCTCCAGTACGGTCACGCGCGGCTCGGCACCGAGCTGTACGACGAGGACCTGCGCTGGGCCGCGGGACGGGGGGCCAGGGGCCAGCTGCCCCAGCTGGTCCGGCACGGCGGTACGCACGGCGGCGACAACCCGGGGCGGCCGCACTGGATCGCCAGGAACGTGGCCTTCATCGGCGCCCACAGCGTCCTGGCGGACAGCGACGTCGGCCAGGAGCAGTTGGGCCGACTGCGGCTGTTCCAGCCTCCCGAGCCGCTGCCGGAGATCACCCGCACGGTCGGCGCCCACCGTGCGGTCGCGATCGTGGGACGGCGGGGGTACGGCAAGAGCGTGCTGGCCGCGGCCCTGTGCAGACCCGAACTCCTTCCGGACACCGCGGCGTTCGGCATCGCGGCGCTGCGCGAGCTCACGGAGGGCGACATGGACGAGCCGGTCCTCCAGGACATCGCACGGCAGCTGCGTACCCACCTCCCCGGCTTCGAGGAGGCCCGTGCCGCGTTCTGCAAGGAGGTCCCGGCCAACGTACGCAACGACCTCCGGCCGGAGCGTCGGCTCGTCACCGAGCCACTGGCGCGCTGCCCGGCGCCCACCGCGCCCGCACGCGTCGTCGTGGACGGCTTCGACCAGCTGCACCCGACGCAGCGGGGGCGAATCGTCGATGCGCTGAGCACGCTCGCCCGCGACACACCGCCCTGGTTCGGGATCGTCGTCACCAGCCGCGACGGCCTCGAACTGCCCGCCGACTGGCACCGGTTCGCGATGCCCCCGGCGTCCCGGGAGCAACTGGACGGATACGTACGGCTCAGGGTCAGCCGACCGGAACGGCGGGCCCGCATCGTGACGGTGGCCGACGGCAACTGGCAGACAGCGCGGCTGTGGGCGGACGCGGGCAGTGGCAGGACCCCGGTGGACGGCGGCTACACGAAGGCGTTCCACCGGGCCCGTGAGTCCGCGCCCGGCGGCGCGGAGCAGGCGGACGCCACCCTGAACGTGCTGGGCGCGGTGGGGCGCGGCCCGGTGCTGCCCCGCCCGCTGCTGCTCCGGGGCGCCGCGCTGCGCGGCGGTCCCGTTACGGACGGGGCGCTGGATCAGGTGCTGGAGTTGCTCGCCGGGCTGCTGAGCCGGGTCCCCGAGTCGCGCGTCGGTGAAATGGTCGGTGTCGACCACCAGACAATGGTCGACTACATGACCGCGGAGGACGACAGACTCGACCTGGAGGACGGTCATCGATCCCTGGTGGAGGCGCTCGACAGCATGGCACCCATGAACCAGCACGACCCGGACGACCCGCTGCACGCGTACGCCCGCGACTCCGAGCCCCTGCACCTGTGGCACATCAAGAACTACGAGCGGCTGCTGGAGAGCCTGAACGCACGCGCCTCGTCCGACGCGGCAGCCAACCGCGACCGGCTCCTCGGCTGGTGCGAGCGGCTGGCCGAGCGCCCGGGCCCCGGAAGCCCCTTCACTCTGCGGGCCCGGCAGCAGGCCGCGTACTGGGCCGGGCGCGCCGGATCGTACAGCAGGGCGCGCACGATGTACGAGGCGGTCCTCGGCGACCAGCTGCGGTTCCTGGACGAACCCGAGCACCCGGACATCCTGGAGACCCGGCACCGCATCGCGTACGCGACGGGGCAGATGGGCCGGTTCGCGGAGGCGGTGGAGCTGCACGAGGGGGTTCTGGCGGCGCAGACCCGGATGTTCGGGGCCGACGACCGGCGCACGATGGAAACCCGGCACCACATCGCGTACTGGACGGGCCGCGGCGGCGCGATGGCGGAGGGGCTTCGGCGCCACGAGGAGTTGCTGCCGCACCAGATCCGCGCCCTCGGAGCCACGCACAAGGACGTCCTGGAGAGCCGCCACTACATCGCCTACTGGTACGGCCGGCTCGGCCGCCCCGAGGAGGCGCTGGCCATGCACGCGCAGCTGCTGCAGGACCGGGTGGCGGTGTTCGGTGCGGACCACGAGCAGGTGGTCTTCAGCCGGATGAACATCTGCAGGTTCACCTGCGAGGCCGGGAGGTTCCGCGCCGGCCTCGACGACTACCGGCGCCTGCTGCCCGAGGTGGAGAGGGTGAAGGGCACGGAACACCCGGACACCCTGCTGGTCCGGCTCAACATCGCCCGCTACACGTGGGAGCTGGGCGACGCGGCCGCCGCCCTGCCGCTGCACGAGGAACTGCTGTCGGACCAGCGCAAGGTGAACGGCGAGCGGCACCCCATCGTTCTGATCACCCGCAACAACCTGGCGTGGATCCGCGGCGAGCTGGGCGACCCGGAGCGTGCCCTTCGGGAGCTGACCGCTCTGCGCGAGGAGCGCGTGGAGGTGTACGGACGGGCGGACCACACCGAGGTGCTGACCACCCGGCTCGGCATCGCCTGGTGGACGGCGGCGACCGGCGACCTGCCCGCAGCGGTCCGGGAGCTGCGCGCGGTGGCCGCCGACCGCGCCGCGGCCCTGGGCGACGACACCCACCCCGACGTGCTGGATGCCCGCTCCCGCCTCGGTGAGCTGCTGGTCCGCACGGCGGACGGTGACAGCGTCGCGGAGGCCGTGGAGCTGCTGACGGCGACGGAGACCGAGCAGACGGCCCGGGCGGGCGAGCTGCACCCCCACATTCTGGCGACGCGCACTCGCCTGGCAGCCGCCCTGCTGAAGGCCGACCGCCCGACCGAGGCCCGCGCCCTGCTCACCCGCCTGCTCCCCCAGCAGAAGAAGGCGCTGGGACCGCACCACCCGGCGACACTGCGCACCGGGGACCGCCTGAGAACGCTGTGACGGCAAGGCCGCCCGGCACGCGTCGTACGTTGGCCTTTCCTTGTCGCCCGGACCACATGTACGGCGCGTGCCGGTAACGACGCGGCGGCGCGTGCCGTTACCGGCACGCGCCCCGAGCGGTGGGCCAAGGCGCCGGCTGCGGGCAGTCAGCACCGGCGGGAACCGGGTGCGCTTCCGTGCCGAGGCCGCATAGCCTCTGTTGGCCCGCGAAGTCGTCGGGCGGTTCAAGGGGAGGGATGGCGGCGCATGCGGCAGCGAAGCACGATCGGCAGGTGGAGAGATACGGCCTGGGTGCTGGCACCACTCGGGTTGGCCCTCCTGGCAGGGACCATCGTGTACACCTTCGCGAACTACAGGACGGTCACCGTCATGGGCGACTCGATGAGGCCCACATACCGTCCGGGTGATCGGCTGTTGATCGAGCAGATCGACGCGAACGAGATACGCCGAGGTGATGTCGTCCTCATCGACGCACCCGAGCGCTATCGGACCGAACCGGTGTTGCGGCGGGTCATCGGGGTGGGTGGCGATCACGTGTCGGGGGCCGGGACTCGGGTCACGGTGAACGGGAAGCCACTCGACGAGCCGTATGTGACGGATGCCGACGAGCACGTGATGCCCGGAACGTACGAGGCGAAGGTCCCGGACGGGCGGTTGTTCGTGCTGGGCGACCACCGCGCGAACGCCAACGACTCGCGTTACCACCTCAGTGAACGGTCGGGCAGCTTCGCGGCCTCCGGCGTGCGGGGACGGACACTGGAGAACTCCGCCGCACCGACAGCGTTGATGACGACCGGGGGCCTCGGAATTGTGCTGACGCTGATCGGCATCGGAGGCTACGCAGCCAGGCGACGTGCCTCGAGATCGCTGCCGCCCGGCACACCATGGGCCGTGGCCTGAGCGCCGGGTCGGTGCGGACGCGGCAGCACACGCACGGCGGCAATCACCGTGGCCGTCACACATCGCGGCGCCCTCGCGGCACACAGCCCCGGCGGGCGCCGGAGTTACGCCTCGGTGGTGCCGTGGTTCGCGGGCGGGGCGAGGGGGTCGGTGTCCTGCATGAAGTCGAGCATCCGGGCATTGACCAGGTCGGGGTGGTCGATCTGCGGGCCGTGGCCGGTCGCGGCGATGATTTCGGCGCGGGCTCCGGGGATCAGGCGCGGTACCCGCTCCAGTTGGCGCTGCGGGTGCACCAGCAGGCTGCGCTTGCCCATGATCAGGTGGAACGGCGTCCGGATGGAGCCCAGTTGCTCGTCGGACAGCGGCAGGGGCGCGGGCCGGCGGATGCGGAAGGCGCGTACGCCCGCCCGGACCATCGCGCGCAACTCCGGTACGACGAGAACCGGTTGCTCCAGCCAGGCCGCCAGGCGGGGGCGCAGGGACTTGGGTGCGAAGGTGGCGAAGAGGCTGGCGAAGACCCAGACGAAGAAGCGCAGGCCCACCTTCTCCAGGCCGCCCGGGTCGAGGGCGGTGACCGAGGCGAGCCTTCCGGGACGCAGGTGCGCCTGGTTGATGACGAGCCAGCCGCCGTAGGACGAGCCGACGAGGTGGACCCGGTCCAGGCCGAGCGCGTCGAGGGCCTCGTCCATCCACTGGGCGGCGCGCTCGGGCTGCCACATGGGTTCCCGGTGCACGCTGCGTCCGGGGTCGCCAGGGGTGTCGAGGGCGTAGACGGGGCGCTCGGCGCTGAGCGCCCGGGTGTTGGGGTACCACTGCGCGGAGCAGCCGCCGGACCCGTGGATCAGGACGACCGGGGTGCGGGCCCCGGCGGCCGGGTCGGTGGGGCCGTACCGGTAGACGTGCGTGGTGCCGAAGGCGGTCTCGACATCCGTCTCGGAACGGGCCGGCGCGCCCAGCGCGTAGACGGCCTCGCAGGCGGCGAAGTACCGGTCGCGCAGCACGTCGTTGACATAGCGGCCGACGTCACGGCGTACGCGGGTGGTGTTCTCGGGCACGGCAGCACCTCCGGGGATGACTCGTCCTTCGTAATACGACCGTATCACTACGTTGGTACGGCGGTATCATGAAGAGGTCCGGGTGGCCGGACCGCGCAGGCACGACCGACGGGTGGAGACACGAGAGCATGCCGAAACGCGTGGACCACGAGGAACGGCGGGGCCGGATCGCCGAGGCCCTCGTCCGGGTCGCCGGACGGCGCGGACTGCACGCGGTCGGCATGCGGGACGTGGCGGCCGAGGCCGGTGTGTCGCTGCGGCTCGTGCAGTACTACTTCGGGACCAAGGAGAAGCTGCTGCTCTACGGGCTCCAGCATCTGACCGATCGGTTCACCGCACGGGTGGGCGCCCGACTGCGGGCCGACGACAGGGCCCCGGGGCCGCGCGCGACCATCGAGGCGCTGCTGCTGACCTCCCTCCCGACCGACGAGGAGAGCCGGACCTTCCACCTCCTCTACACCTCGTACGCGATCCTGTCCGTGACCGACGAGGCGCTGGCCGCCCAGCCCTTCATCGACAACCCCGACGCCGCCGAGGACGCCCTGACCGGTCTGCTGCGGCAGGCGCAGGAGGCCGGGCTGGCCGATCCCGGCGTGGACGCGCGCACGGAGGCCATCGGCCTGCTCGCCATGGCGGCGGGCATGGGCACCAGCATCCTGGTGGGCCAGCGGGGGCCGGAGTCGGCCATCGAGGTACTGCGCCACCACCTGGACCGCATCTTCACGTAGGCCCTCGGGGCCCGGGCGGTGGGTGGTCGACGGGGCTGCGCACACTGGTGCGGGAGTTGCGTACGAGCGAGCTGGGGGGAACGGGTGGAAAGCTGGGCACGGCGGCACCGTGGGTGGTTGTGGGGTTGCACGGGTTTGCGGCTGCCGGCAGCGCCGTGAGACGGCGCGCCGGCCGCGAGCGGTGGCGAGGACGCATGGCCTCGGCTCACCTGGCGGGACTCGTCCGGGGCCGGTGGCCCGGCCCCGTCGGATGCGTCCCGGTGACGCTCATGACCACCGAGTAGAGGCTGGTATCGGCGGCGATGAAGAGGCGGTTGCGCTTGGCGCCGCCCCAGGCGATGTTGGCCACCGCCTCGGGTACGACGAGCCGTCCGATCAGGGTGCCGTCCGGGTCGTAGCAGTGCACACCGTCGTTCATCGCGGCGACCCAGAGTCGGCCGCCGTCGTCGAGGCGGAGGTTGTCGAAGCGGGCTGCCGGGCGGTGCCCGGCCGCGGCGAAGATCTCACCGTCAGACAGCGTGCCGTCGTCGCGCACGTCGAAGACGCGGATGGAGCCCGCGCGGGTGTCGGAAACGAACAGCCGCTGCTCGTCGGCCGAGAAGACCAGTCCGTTCGGCGCGCCGAAACAGTCGGCGACCAGGCGCACTTCACCGCTGGACGGGTCGATGCGGTAGACGTTGTTGGAGCCGATCTCGCTCTCGGCGCGGTAGCCCTCGTAGTCGCTGGTGATGCCGAAGTCCGGGTCCGAGAACCAGATCGAGCCGTCGGACTTCACCGTCGCGTCGTTCGGGCTGTTCAGGCGTTTGCCCTGCCAGTGGGAGGCCAGCACCGTGACCGTGCCGTCGTGTTCGGTACGTGTCACCCGGCGGTTGCCCTGCTCGCAGGTGACGAGCCGGCCCTCGCGGTCGAGGGTGTTGCCGTTCGTATGTCCTGCCGCGCGGCGGAAGACGCCGACGGCGCCGGTCTCCTCGTCCCAGCGCAGCATCCGGTCATTGGGGATGTCGCTCCAGATCACCTGTCGCCAGGCGGGCACGTAGATCGGCCCCTCGGCCCAGCGACAGCCGGTGTACAAGACCTCCAGGCCCTTGTCGCCGTTCATGCATCGCCCGGTAAGGAACCGGTCGTCAAGGGCCTCGTACAGTGTGGGGCGCTCGCTGGTCATGGTGTCCATCCCTCCCGGCAGATACCGAATCATCTCCGGTATCGGATGGAGACCGCAAGATGTCATATGGTCACAACAGGCGTTCACCGAATGGAGATTCGTGGATCACATCGACCGTGTTCTGCTGGCGCAGCTCCAGCAGGACGCCACCCAGTCCTACGCCGCACTGAGCAGGACCGTCGGGCTCTCGGCCGGCGCCACTCACGAACGCGTCCGGAAGCTGCGGGAGCGCGGCGCGATCCGGCGTACCGCGGTCGAGGTCGACCCGGCGGCGGTGGGGTACGGGGTACTGGCCTACGTGACGGTCGACTCCACGTCCTGGATGGGTGATTCGGCGGATTCCTTCGCCGCGCTCCCCGAGGTCGTCGAGGCACATGTCATCGCCGGCAGCGCATCGGTGCTGGTGAAAGTCAGGACCGCGACCACCGAGCAGCTCCAGGACGTGCTGCGCCGGATACACACGATCGACGGCGTCAACGGAACGCGGGCCACAGTGGTGCTGGAGACCCTTTTCGAACGGCCGGTCTCCCCGCACGGCGAAGATCAGGAGCAGGAGTGAGCCCCCAGGCGATCACTCGCCGCGAGTCCCGCTTCCCGGGGCCCGGACAGCAGAAGCGGAAGAGGCAGCCGCAGCCCCAGCGGGGATCACGAAACATGCCGCCGCGGCCAGTACTCCGGCCAGCATGAAGCCCCGCGCGTACCCGGCCGAGCCGATGAGGGCGCCCAGCAGCGGTGGTGTCAGCGAGGCGGCGAGGTTCTGGCCGGTGTTCTGGACGCCCATGGCCCGTCCCGACCAGGAGCTTCCCGCGAGCTCGGCGACCGCGGTGAAGGCCAGGCCGTTGGTGCTCGCGGTGATTCCGCAGGCGACGATCACGGCGAAGTCCGTCAGCGGCGAGGGCCGGAGGGCGCCCAGCGCGGTCGCGCCCATGACGACGGCGATGCACACGGCCAGCTGCCGCATCGGCCGCACCCGGCTGCCGACCCGGTCGGACCAACGGCCCGCCAGCACACGCGAGGCCGCCCCCAACACCTGTGCCACCACCAGGAGTTGACCCGCGTGTACGGCGCTCCAGCCCCGGACGTCGATCAGGAACACCATCGCGAAGGCGTTCGTCGCGAACTGCGGAACGCAGAGCAGCGCGCTGGAGGCATGGATGCGCCACAGGCCGGCGTGGCGGTACGGGTTGGGGGCCGGCTCCTGCCCTGTCGTCCGCGCGGTGCGGGGCGGGTCCGTGGTCAGCGAGCCGACGAGCACGGCGACGACACCGCACAGTGCCGCGCAGAACAGCACGGTCCCCGCGATGCCGTCGCGTGCGGCGAGCGTGGGGACCACCAGGGCGGCGATGCCCATGCCCAACGGGGTCGACGTCTGCCGGATGCCCATGGCGAGACCTCGCTCCCGGGCGGAGAACCATCCGACGACGAGCCGGCCGCTGGCCGCGGAGACCGACGCGCTCGCCGCCCCGGCCAGCGCCAGGAGCACGCCCAGCGGAACCAGGCCGTTCACCGTGGCCGCCAGGGAGAGGAGTACGGCCGTCATGGCCAGACCGGAAGTGATGACGAGCCGCTCACCGAAACGGTCGGCCAGGGCTCCCCAGGCTATGAGAGTCAGCATGAGTCCGACCGTGGGACAGGCGACCAGCAGCCCGACCTCACCGAGGGTCAGCCCGTTGTCCCGCCTCAACGTCTCCGAGGTGTACGGAAGTCCGTAGAGGAAGGTGCAGGCGACCGTCTGTGCCGCGGTCCCGAGAGCCAGCATCATCCAACGGCGCACGGCAGCCTCCCTGGTGTGTGCAGGATGCAACTATGACACCGTATCCACCATGCAAGACAGACTGTCTCGCATGGTGATCCGATCCGCAAATGCCCCGCGGCTGCGCCCTCCCCGGCCACCAGGCCCGGCGGCGCACGGCCATGAACGGCCACGTACGGCCACGCACGGGCCGGCCATCGGCGAACAATCTTCGCGAGAGCAACACGCCGACTGCGCACAACCTCCCGCAGGTGCCATTACGTTGTTGCCCGCTCGATCAAGAGTGCGAACTTGAACAGGTCGCCGGAGTTCCTGGCAGCGCAGTCAGCACAGAGAGATCGCGGATGGACTACTGCTCCTCATGCCGCCGGACCCTCAACGGGGCCCTGGTGTGCCCCGGGTGCGGCGCGTACGCACCGGACATCGCCCCCGTCGGCCATCACGTCCACAACGCGGCACCGGTGACCGTGAAGACGGTGGAGACCTGGCCGGCGGAGCCATGGCCGGTGCCGGAGACCCCGGAGCAGGCCGACCGTCCGGACTCTGCGGCCTCTTTGGACTTCGACTCCGACGCCCCTCGCACGGGCGCCGGGCTGTCGAGCGACGCCGGGCCGGCCGTTCCCGCGACTCAGGGTCGCGCCGCCCGGCGCCGCCAACTGGCGCGCTGGAAGAAGCACCGGCGCCGGGCCGTGCTCGCGTCGACCGTCGCGCTCGTCGGGGGCGGCCTGACCCTCGCCGTGCTGCCGTCCCGGCCGTCCACCGGCCACGACGCCCAGGCCACCATGACGCCAGAGCCGAAGGCCACGGCCACGGACCGGGCCGACGCCACCGACACCGACTCGTCCTCCGTACGGCCACGCACCCGCGATCCGCAGGGTTCCGGCACCGGCGCCGCGCCGTCCGCGGCCACCGGCCCGCAGCGGAGCACCGTCGCGGTGTCCAGCACCGTCACGAAGAGCACACGGCGGACCGCCGTCGCCGCCCGTCCCGCGGCGGTGACGGTCCCGCAGCCCCGCACCACCCCCGCGAC
>NZ_JBEXPH010000003.1:0-23599 GCF_040611955.1 Streptomyces sp. NPDC006510
GCAGCACGCCCCGCAGCAGCGTCTCGCGGTCGGTGGAGACGGCCCCGGCCAGGGCCAGCGAGGCGGCCGTGGGGGCGGGCAGCTCCTCGGCCCGCAGGGAGACGTTGACGCCGATACCGACGACGACGCCGTTCCCGGCGCGCTCGGCCAGGATGCCGCCCGCCTTGCGCTCCTCGCCCGGTGGGGTCTCCCCTGGACGGAGCTTGTCGGAGCCCTTGGGGATCGTGACCAGCAGGTCGTTGGGCCACTTCAGGGCCGTGTCGACGCCCGCGGCCCTCGCGAGGCCCGTCGCCGTGGCGACGCCGGCGAGCAGCGGCAGCCAGCCCCACCGCTCGACGGGGATACCGGCCGGCGTCAGGTAGACGGAGAAGAACAGGCCCGAACGGGCCGGAGCCGTCCAGGTGCGATCGAGGCGGCCGCGGCCCGCGGTCTGCTCCTCGGCGACCAGTACCGCGCCCCCGGCGAGTCCCGCCGCCGCCTGCTCGGCAAGGTCGGTGTTGGTGGACCCGGTGGTCTCCACGACGTCGAGCGCGGTCCACAGTCCGCCCGGCCGCAGCAGTCCGCGTCGCAGCGCGGAGACATTCAGGGGCGGTCGGTCCAGGTCCGACCAACGGCTCCGTGGCGTATCCGAAGGTGTCATGCAAGCCAGACTAGGTGTGGCAAACGACGCACTGCCGAACCGTATCCGCGCCGATACCCTACGGATCAGTAGGTGTTCAGTACCTGATCAGCAGCACAGTCGTCCCCGTGACCAGGCAGGGAGCCGCAACCCGATGTCCGAGCCGGAAGAGACCGACATCCACACCACCGCGGGCAAGATCGCGGACCTGCAGCGCCGAATCGACGAGGCGACGCACGCGGGCTCCGCGCGCGCGGTCGAGAAGCAGCACGCCAAGGGCAAGTTGACCGCGCGCGAACGGGTCGACCTGCTGCTCGACGAGGGTTCCTTCGTGGAGCTCGACGAATTCGCCCGGCACCGTTCCACCAGCTTCGGCATCGAGAAGAACCGCCCGTACGGAGACGGTGTCGTCACCGGCTACGGCACGGTCGACGGCCGCCCCGTCTGCGTGTACTCGCAGGACTTCACCATCTTCGGCGGCTCGCTCGGCGAGGTCTACGGTGAGAAAATCGTCAAGGTGATGGACTTCGCGCTGAAGACCGGCTGCCCGGTCATCGGCATCAACGACGGCGGTGGCGCCCGGATCCAGGAAGGCGTCGCCGCGCTCGGTCTGTTCGCCGAGATCTTCCGCCGCAATGTGCACGCCTCGGGCGTGGTGCCGCAGATCTCGCTGATCGTCGGGCCGTGCGCGGGCGGCGCGGTCTACTCCCCCGCGATCACCGACTTCACGGTCATGGTCGACCAGACCTCGCACATGTTCATCACCGGCCCCGACGTCATCAAGACGGTCACCGGCGAGGACGTCGGCTTCGAGGAGCTCGGCGGCGCCCGTACCCACAACACCACCTCCGGTGTGGCGCACCACATGGCGGGCGACGAGAAGGACGCCATCGAGTACGTCAAGTCGCTGCTCTCGTACCTCCCTTCGAACAACCTGTCCGAGGCGCCCGCCTTCCCCGAGGTCGCGAGTCTCGCCACCACGGACGAGGACCGCGAGCTCAACACGCTCATCCCGGACTCGGCCAACCAGCCGTACGACATGCACACCGCCATCGAACACGTGCTGGACGACGGCGAGTTCCTGGAGACCCAGGCCCTGTTCGCGCCGAACATCATCACCGGCTTCGGGCGCGTCGAGGGCTACCCGGTCGGCATCGTCGCCAACCAGCCGATGCAGTTCGCGGGCTGCCTGGACATCAACGCGAGCGAGAAGGCCGCGCGCTTCGTCCGCACCTGCGACGCCTTCAACGTGCCCGTGCTGACCTTCGTCGACGTCCCCGGCTTCCTGCCCGGCGTCGACCAGGAGTACGGCGGAATCATCCGCCGCGGCGCCAAGCTGATCTACGCCTACGCCGAGGCGACCGTCCCGCTGATCACCGTGATCACCCGCAAGGCGTTCGGCGGCGCGTACGACGTCATGGGTTCCAAGCACCTGGGCGCCGACATCAACCTCGCCTGGCCGACCGCGCAGATCGCGGTGATGGGCGCGCAGGGTGCGGTGAACATCCTGCACCGGCGCACGATCGCCGCCGTCACGGACCCCGACGAGGCAGACGCCACCCGCGCCGAGCTGATCGCCGACTACGAGGACGCGCTGCTCAACCCCTACGTGGCGGCCGAACGCGGCTACGTCGACGCGGTGATCATGCCGTCCGACACCCGCGCCCACATCGTGAAGGGGCTGCGCCAGCTACGTACCAAGCGGGAGTCGCTGCCCCCGAAGAAGCACGGCAACATCCCCCTCTAGAAAGGGTCCTGGCCATGATCAAGGTCGTACGGGGCAACCCGACCCCTGAGGAGCTGGCCGCCGCACTGGCGGTGGTGCGGGCGCGCGCCGCGGCGACGACGTCCGAGGAGCCGTCCGGCACACCGGCCGGCGGGCCGGCGCTGCCCGGCCAGTGGTCCGACCCGGGTCGCATCGCCCGGCGCACGCGTCATCTGCCGGGGCCGCGGGCCTGGGCCAGGACGTACTGGCCCGGGTAGTCGCGGGAGCATCCCTTCGCGCACGTGTTCGGAGGTCCGGGCCCCTTTGGGTCCGGACCTCCGGTGCGTCCGGGCCCGATCTGGCCCGTACGCACCACGGCGGCTGAGTACCCGTACTCAGGCGCACCGTCCGCCGCGGCAGCAGGATCGTTTCCATGCTGTGGTCCGACCCCGAGAACAAGCCGCCGAAGGAACTGCGCGACGCCCAGGACATGATGCGCCGCGCGGGGCTGGTGCTCGCGCTCGCGATGGTGGTCGCGATGTTCGTGCTCGGGATGCGCTGAGGGGTGTGCCCGCGCAGGGCCGCGGCTCGTCCGGCTCTTCTACGATGGCCCGTATGACTGATCAGCGCCGTCTCGTGCTCGCCTCCGCCTCCCCCGCCCGTCTCGGTCTGCTGAGGCAGGCCGGCTTCGCGCCCGAGGTGATCGTCAGCGGGGTCGACGAGGACGCGCTGAACGCCCCGACACCGGCGGAGCTGGCGCTGGTGCTCGCCGAGGCCAAGGCCGTGGCGGTGGCCGGCCGGGCGGAGGCGGCGGGCGCTCTGGTCATCGGCTGCGACTCGGTGCTCGAACTCGACGGCGAGGCGCTCGGCAAGCCGGCCGACGGCGAGGAGGCCATCGCCCGCTGGAAGTCCATGCGCGGCAGGGCCGGTGTGCTGCAAACGGGCCACAGCGTGATCGACACCTCGACCGGACGTACCGCGTCGGCGACCGCCTCCACGACCGTCCGCTTCGGCGAACCGACGGACGCCGAGATCGCCGCCTACGTGGCCACCGGCGAGCCGCTCCATGTCGCGGGCGCCTTCACCCTGGACGGCCGTTCGGCGCCGTTCGTCGACTCCATCGAGGGCGACCACGGCAATGTCATCGGGCTCTCGCTGCCGCTGCTGCGCCGGCTGCTGGGCGAGCTCGGGATCTCCGTCACCGAGCTCTGGGTCTGAGCGGACGCGCGATCCGAGCGGCCGCTTGCGGTTCAGACCGGCGCCGGGGCTCCGGCGTCCTCGGCGGGCTCGTCGGGCCCGGTGCCGTACGCCACCAGCGTGAGCACTATCAGCCCGAGCACCACCATCAGACTCGCGAACGCTGCCCAGCCGACCAGCCCGACCGTCAGCGCGCCCAGCACCGCGTGCACCACGGCGCAGGTGATCAGGACGATTCGGGCGATACGGCCGGGGGCCCGGTCGCGGATGCCGGCCAGCAGCAGGAGCAGCCCGCACAGCAGCAGGTACAGGCCGAAGACGCCGCCCATCGCCCAGGTGCCGTTGGACATGACGGCGGGGTCCATCCCGGCCAGTGACATGGTCTGGTTCTTGACGACCGTCGCCAGGATGCCGTTGATGAGCACGATGCCCACGGCTTCCACGAACAGCACGATCGCGGCCACGAACGCCACCGGTCTGCGTACCACGGTGCCCACCCCCCTGTGTTACCTGCAGTACGTGCGATAGCGCGGACCCTACTAACCGGTAATGCTCCGGACAAGGGCCCCGGCGATCCCCACTCCCGCCCCGCGCTCCTGGCGCGCGCGGGCGCACTCTCCCCGCGCCCCCCATCTCGCGGCTCCGGTATGTCGGGCAAAGAATCGTTCGCCCATTAGTGGGGACTCGACAAAGAAACGCGAGGAGTCGCAGCCCGCATGAACAGAGACCTGGACCACACCTCGTGGCTACTGTGCGGTTATGAAACCCGGCGTACCGTGGTGCCACAAGGGATTTCGCGACTTGAGCAAGCCTCGAATCACACTCCGTGTGGGCAAGCTCACCATTGGGGACGGGTCGTAGGGCCGTGTCGGTAGTCCCTAAACTCAGCTTGTTTCAAGGAGGGAGCCATCGTGCGCAAGGTGCTCATCGCCAACCGTGGCGAAATTGCTGTCCGTGTTGCTCGGGCATGCCGGGATGCCGGGATCGGGAGCGTGGCCGTCTACGCAGACCCGGACCGCGACGCTCTGCATGTGCGCGCGGCCGACGAGGCATTCGCTCTGGGCGGTGACACCCCGGCCGCCAGCTACCTGGACATGGCCAAGGTGCTCCAGGCTGCCAAGGACTCCGGGGCCGACGCGATCCACCCGGGCTACGGCTTCCTGTCGGAGAACGCCGAATTCGCGCAGGCCGTGCTCGACGCCGGCCTGACCTGGATCGGCCCGCCGCCGCAGGCCATCCGCGACCTCGGCGACAAGGTCGCTGCGAGGCACATCGCGCAGCGTGCCGGGGCCCCGCTGGTGGCAGGCACGCCCGACCCCGTCGAGGGCTCCGCCGAGGTCGTGGCGTTCGCCGAGCGGCACGGGCTGCCGATCGCGATCAAGGCCGCCTTCGGTGGCGGCGGTCGCGGCCTGAAGGTGGCCCGCACGCTGGAGGAGATCCCGGAGCTGTACGACTCCGCGGTCCGTGAGGCCGTCGCGGCGTTCGGCCGGGGCGAGTGCTTCGTGGAGCGCTACCTCGACCGCCCGCGCCACGTGGAGACGCAGTGCCTGGCCGACAGCCACGGCAACGTCGTCGTGGTCTCCACCCGTGACTGCTCGCTCCAGCGCCGCCACCAGAAGCTGGTCGAGGAGGCCCCGGCCCCGTTCCTGTCCGAGGCGCAGAACGCGGAGCTGTACGCGGCGTCCAAGGCCATCCTCAAGGAGGCCGGCTACGTCGGCGCCGGCACGGTGGAGTTCCTGGTCGGCATGGACGGCACCATCTCGTTCCTGGAGGTGAACACCCGTCTCCAGGTCGAGCACCCGGTGACCGAGGAGGTCACCGGCCTGGACCTGGTGCGCGAGATGTTCCGCATCGCCGACGGCGAGGAGCTGGGCTACGGCGACCCGGCCGTGCGCGGGCACTCCTTCGAGTTCCGGATCAACGGCGAGGACCCGGGCCGCGGCTTCCTGCCCGCCCCGGGCACCGTCACCACGTTCGCCCCGCCGACCGGCCCCGGTGTCCGCCTCGACGCGGGCGTGGAGTCCGGCTCCGTCATCGGCCCCGCCTGGGACTCGCTGCTGGCGAAGCTCATCGTGACCGGCGCGACCCGTGAGCAGGCGTTGCAGCGCGCGGCCCGTGCGCTGGCCGAGTTCAATGTGGAGGGCATGGCCACCGCCATCCCGTTCCACCGCGCGGTCGTCACCGACCCGGCCTTCACCAGCGAGCCGTTCCAGGTCCACACCCGCTGGATCGAGACCGAGTTCGTCAACGACATCAAGCCCTTCACCGCCGCCGCCGACGCGGAGGCCGAGGAGGAGGCCGGCCGCGAGACGGTCGTCGTCGAGGTCGGCGGCAAGCGCCTTGAGGTCTCCCTCCCCTCCTCCCTCGGCATGAGCCTGGCCCGTACCGGACTCGCCGCGGGCGCCAAGCCCAAGCGCCGTGCCGCGAAGAAGAGCGGCTCCGCGGTCTCCGGCGACACTCTTGCTTCCCCGATGCAGGGCACCATCGTCAAGATCGCCGTCGAGGAGGGCCAGGAGGTCCAGGAGGGCGACCTGATCGTCGTCCTGGAGGCCATGAAGATGGAGCAGCCGCTGAACGCGCACCGCTCCGGCACCGTCAAGGGCCTCGCCGCCGAGGTCGGCAGCTCGGTCTCCTCCGGCGCCGTCATCTGCGAGATCAAGGACTGACCGACGCGGTATCCGTACCACCGGGGCCCCTGCGAAGTCGTGCGACTCCGCGGGGGCCCCTGGTCGTGCGGTCACCGCCGCGGACGCGCGGTGGCATCCTGGACCCCGAGGTGGAAGAAGGGATGACCGCGCCATGGCGATCAGTACGGCACAGACGCCGCCCCGGCCCATGCGTGCCGACGCGCGCCGGAATTACGACCGGCTGCTGAGCGAGGCCCGGACCGCCTTCGCGGAGCACGGCACCGACGCGTCCCTGGAGGACATCGCGCGACGCGCGGGCGTGGGGATCGGCACGCTGTACCGGCACTTCCCGAACCGGCACGCGCTGATGAACGCGGTCTTCCAGGAGGCCCTGACCTCGCTGATCACCCGCTCCCGCGAGCTCGCGGGGGCACGGCAGCCGTGCGAGGGCCTGGTGGAGTGGCTGGGCGCGATCATCACCCACGCGGGTGAGTACCGCGGGCTCGCACAGGCGCTCATGTCGACGTCACGGGACGAGACTTCGGCCCTGTCGCAGTGCAATGTGCCGCTGCGCGAGGCGGGTTCGGTACTGCTGGCGCGGGCGCAGGCGAGCGGGGCCGTACGGCCGGACGTGTCGATCGGCGACCTGATGAAGCTGACGAACGCGATCGCACTGGCCGCCGAACAGTCCCCGGACGACCCGGAGTTGGCGGGCCGGCTGCTGATGTTGACTTTGCAGGGGCTGAAGGGGCCGAACGCGGAGGGGAGTTGAGGACGTCGGGCCGGCAAAGAGGCAGGGCAGGCCGCGGGCTCACCCGCGCCCGCCCCACACATCTCAGCGGCGCCGCAGGTCCGCCACTCTCGCCCGTTCCCCCTGCTCCGCCAGCACCGCCGCGCTCCGCAGCTGCTGCGGGCCCGGTCCCCCGGGGCCGCCCCCGTGCGTACGGCGCTGTCCGGGCAGCGGCATGTCGCGGCGGCCCTGGCGGCCGTGCGGAAGGGGCTCGGCCGCCGCGGGGCCGCCCCCCGCGCCGGCCACCGCGATCTGCACCCCCTGGTCCGCGAGGGCCTGTAGTTCGGCGGCGGCGCGGTCGTCGTGGCCGGGAGGCTCGTCCGTCACCAGACGGGTGACGAGATCCGTCGGCACCGTCTGGAACATGGTGTCGGAGCCGAGCTTGGTGTGGTCCGCCAGGACCACCACCTCCGCGGCGGCCTGCACCAGCGCCCGGTCCACGCTCGCGGAGAGCATGTTGGACGTGGAGAGCCCGCGCTCCGCGGTGAGCCCGCTCCCGGAGAGGAACGCGCGCGAGACCCGCAGCCCCTGGAGGGACTGCTCGGCACCGCTGCCCACCAGGGCGTAGTTGGAACCGCGCAGCGTGCCGCCGGTCATCACCACCTCCACCCGGTTGGCATGGGCCAACGCCTGGGCGACCAGCAGGGAGTTGGTGACGACGGTCAGGCCGGGGATCCGCGCGAGCCGGCGGGCCAGCTCCTGCGTGGTGGTACCGGCACCGACGACGATGGCCTCGCCCTCTTCGACGAGACCGGCGGCCAGATCGGCGATGGCCGTCTTCTCCGCGGTGGCGAGATGGGATTTCTGCGGAATGCCGGACTCCCGCGTAAAACCGCCCGGCAGTACCGCACCGCCGTGCCGGCGGTCGAGGAGTCCTTCTGCCTCCAGTGCCCGCACGTCCCGCCGTACGGTCACTTCGGAGGTCTGGACGACGCGGGCGAGCTCACGGAGCGATACCGCTCCGTTGGCACGCACCATTTCGAGGATCAATTGACGACGTTCTGCAGCGAACACGAAACTGACAGTAACGTGACCGCCCGAGTGTTTTCAGCAGTTTGCGCCGGATAACGGAAGTTGTACATACAAGGGGCCGCCAAGTGGTATAGGCGGCCCCGTTGTTGTTCCGTACTGATCGGACGGCGGCCCTCGGACCGCCTGAGTTGCGGGAGTTGCCGGGGATTGCCGGGTACCCGAAGGCGCTTACGCCTCGCCCGCACGCTTACGGGTGTGCAACTGCCTGGCCACTTCCGCGATCGAACCCGACAGGGACGGATACACGGTGAAAGCGTTTGCGATCTGTTCCACCGTCAAATTGTTGTCGACCGCGATCGAGATCGGATGGATGAGTTCGCTCGCGCGCGGCGCGACGACACAGCCGCCGACCACGATGCCGGTGCCGGGCCGGCAGAAGATCTTGACGAATCCGTCGCGGATGCCCTGCATCTTGGCGCGCGGGTTGCGCAGCAGCGGCAGCTTGACCACCCGGGCGTCGATCTCGCCCGCGTCGACATCGGCCTGGGTGTAGCCGACGGTGGCGATCTCGGGGTCGGTGAAGACGTTCGAGGAGACCGTCTTCAGGTCCAGCGGGGCCACCGCGTCGCCGAGGAAGTGGTACATCGCGATCCGGCCCTGCATGGCCGCGACCGAGGCGAGGGCGAAGATCCCGGTGACGTCACCGGCCGCGTACACGCCCGGGGCGCTGGTGCGGGAGACCCTGTCGGTCCAGATGTGGCCGGACTCCTTGAGCCGGACCCCGGCCTCCTCCAGGCCCATGCCCGCACTGTTCGGGATGGCGCCGACCGCCATGAGGCAGTGCGAACCGGAGATGACCCGGCCGTCGGCGAGGGTGACCTCGACCCGGTCGCCGACGCGCTTCGCGGCCTGGGCGCGGGAGCGGGCCATGACGTTCATGCCGCGGCGCCGGAAGACGTCCTCCAGCACGGCGGCCGCGTCCGGGTCCTCGCCCGGCAGCACCCGGTCGCGGGACGAGACGAGGGTGACGCGCGAGCCGAGCGCCTGGTAGGCGCCCGCGAACTCGGCGCCGGTCACACCGGAGCCGACCACGATGAGCTCCTCGGGCAGCTCGTCGAGGTCGTAGACCTGGGTCCAGTTCAGAATGCGCTCGCCGTCGGGGAGCGCGTCCGGGATCTCCCGGGGGTGGCCGCCGGTCGCGATCAGCACGGCGTCGGCGGTGAGCGTCTCCTCCGTGCCGTCGGCGGCGGTCACGACGACCTGGCGGGAGCCGTCGGCGGCCTGGAGTCCCTCCAGCCGGCCGCGGCCGCGCATCACGCGGGCGCCGGCCCGGGTGACGGAGGCGGTGATGTCGTGGGACTGGGCGAGCGCCAGGCGCTTCACCCGTCGGTTGACCTTGCCCAGGTCGACGCCGACCACCCGGGCGGCCTGCTCGATGTGCGGGGTGTCGTCCGCGACGATGATGCCCAGCTCCTCGTACGAGGAGTCGAAGGTGGTCATCACCTCTGCCGTCGCGATCAGGGTCTTCGAGGGCACGCAGTCGGTGAGCACGGACGCGCCGCCGAGGCCGTCGCAGTCGACGACGGTCACCTCCGCGCCGAGCTGGGCGCCCACCAGTGCCGCCTCGTAGCCGCCGGGTCCGCCGCCGATGATCACGATCCGGGTCACGAAAAGTCCGCCTCGCGTATGTCATCCCGCGGCCGTCTGCTGCCCCGGCCGGGGGTCCGGGGGAGCGCCCCGGGGGAATGCAGTACGTACTTCATTGTCCCGCACGCGCCAAGGTGCTTCGTCCCGGGGCCCTCCATCCGTGCGCCGGGCGTGCACGCCGGGGCCCGGGGGCCGGGGGCAGAACCCCGAAAGTGGTCTTCCGCACCGGAGTCGCCGTTCTCACGGTCACCTCCCGTACCCTCGAACCCATGTCGCTCTACGCCGCGTACGCCGGCAACCTCGACGCGCGGCTGATGACGCGCCGCGCACCGCATTCCCCGCTGCGCGGCACCGGCTGGCTCAACGGCTGGCGGCTGACCTTCGGCGGGGAGCAGATGGGCTGGGAAGGCGCGCTCGCCACGGTGGTGGAGGCCCCCCGTTCCCAGGTCTTCGTGGCGCTGTACGACCTGGCGCCGATGGACGAGGACTCCATGGACCGGTGGGAGGGTGTCGGCCTCGACATCTACCGGCGGATGCGGGTGCGGGTGCACACCCTGGACGGCGAGGAGCCGGCCTGGATGTATGTGCTGAACGGCTACGAGGGCGGGCTGCCGTCCGCCCGCTATCTGGGCGAGATCGCCGACGCGGCGGAGTCCGCGGGCGCACCGCACGACTATGTGATGGAACTCCGCAAGCGCCCCTGCTGACCCGCCCCACCAGCGCTTTTGTGTGAAAGTACGAGCAAGCGTGTGCAGACTCTGCGCATGGGCATCTACGCGCGTAGGGAATCACCGGTTACCCTCATCCGCGTGAACGCATCAGTTATTCCGGACCAGATCCAGGGCGACCCGTACGCCGCCGCCTCCGACGCCGCCGCCCGCCTGCGCGAGCTGACCGGTGCCGAGACCCACGACGTCGCGCTCGTGATGGGTTCCGGCTGGGCACCCGCGGGCGATGCGCTCGGCGCTCCGGAGGCCGAGTTCCCGGTGACCGAGCTGCCCGGTTTCCCGGCGCCCGCCGTGCAGGGGCACGGCGGGACGATCCGCTCGTACCGGATCGGCGACAAGCGGGTCCTGGTCTTCCTCGGCCGCACGCACTTCTACGAGGGCCGGGGCGTCGCCGCCGTCGCGCACGGGGTCCGTACCGCCGTCGCGGCAGGGTGCGGGACCGTCGTCCTGACGAACGGCTGCGGCGGTCTGCGCGAGGGCATGCGTCCGGGTCAGCCGGTGCTGATCAGCGACCACATCAACCTGACGGCGGCGTCCCCCATCGTCGGCGCCAACTTCGTCGACCTGACCGACCTGTACTCGCCGCGGCTGCGCGCGCTGTGCAAGGAGGTCGACGAGACCCTCGAAGAGGGTGTGTACGTACAGTTCCCCGGCCCGCACTACGAGACGCCGGCCGAGATCAACATGGTCCGCGTCATGGGCGGCGACCTGGTCGGCATGTCCACCGTGCTGGAGGCCATCGCCGCGCGCGAGGCCGGCGCCGAGGTGCTGGGCATCTCGCTGGTCACGAACCTCGCGGCGGGGCTGAGCGGCGAGCCGCTCAACCATGAAGAGGTGCTGCAGGCGGGGCGGGACTCCGCCACGCGCATGGGCGCGCTGCTGGCCCGGGTCCTCGAACGCATCTGACCCACCGGACAGGCCCCGGCCCACCCACCCACGAACACCCCCCGAAAGGCGGACGCCGTGCAGCAGGACCTCATCGCGCAGGCCAGGACGTGGCTCGCGGAGGACCCCGATCCCGAGACCCGTGACGAGCTCGCCGGGCTCATCGAATCCGGGTCCGCCGGGAGTGCCGACGAGCTCGCCGCACGGTTCGCCGGCACGCTCCAGTTCGGCACCGCCGGACTCCGCGGTGAGCTGGGGGCCGGGCCGATGCGGATGAACCGCTCCGTCGTCATCCGCGCGGCGGCCGGGCTCGCCGCGTACCTCAAGGCGCAGGGGCAGGGCGGCGGGCTCGTCGTCATCGGGTACGACGCCCGGTACAAGTCCGCCGACTTCGCCCGCGACACCGCGGCCGTGATGACCGGCGCGGGTCTGCGGGCGGCGGTGCTCCCCCGCCCGCTCCCCACCCCCGTGCTCGCGTACGCCATAAGGCACCTGGGTGCCGTCGCGGGCGTCGAGGTGACCGCCAGCCACAATCCGCCGCGCGACAACGGCTACAAGGTCTATCTCGGCGACGGCTCGCAGATCGTCCCCCCTGCGGACGGCGAGATCGCCGCCGCGATCGCCGCGGTCGGCCCGCTCGACGGCGTGGCCCGCCCCGACGAGGGCTGGGACGTCCTCGGCGACGAGGTCCTGGCCGCCTACCTGGCCCGCACGGACGCCGTGCTCGCCACCGGGTCGCCGCGTACCGCCCGGGTCGTGTACACCGCGATGCACGGCGTCGGCACGTCCGTGCTGACCGCCGCCTTCGACCGGGCCGGGTTCCCCGCCCCGGTGCTCGTCGCCGAACAGGCCGATCCCGACCCGGCGTTCCCGACCGTCGCCTTCCCCAATCCGGAGGAGCCCGGCGCGATGGACCTCGCCTTCGCGACCGCGCGCCGCGCGGATCCCGACCTCGTCATCGCCAACGACCCGGACGCCGACCGCTGTGCCGTCGCCGTCCCGGACCCCGCCGCCGACGGCGGCTGGCGGATGCTGCGCGGCGACGAGGTGGGGGCGCTGCTCGCCGCCCATCTGGTGGACCGCGGCGTGACCGGGGTCTTCGCCGAGTCGATCGTGTCGTCCTCGCTGCTCGGCCGGATCGCGCGGAAGGCCGGCCTCGGCTACGAGGAGACGCTGACCGGCTTCAAGTGGATCGCCCGGGTGGACGGACTGCGGTACGGGTACGAGGAGGCGCTCGGCTACTGCGTCGACCCCGACGGCGTACGCGACAAGGACGGCATCACGGCCGCGCTGCTCGTCGCCGAGCTCGCCTCCGTGCTCAAGGAGCGGGGGCGTACGCTGCTCGATCTCCTCGACGACCTCGCGGTCGCCCACGGGCTGCACGCCACCGACCAGTTGTCGGTCCGGGTGAAGGACCTGTCGGTCATCTCCGACGCCATGCGGCGGCTGCGCGAGCAGCCCCCGACCGTGCTCGCGGGCCTCGCCGTCACCTCGGCCGAGGACCTGGCGCAGGGCACCGCCGAGCTGCCGCCCACCGACGGGCTCCGCTACCACCTGCAAGGTGCCCGGGTGATCGTCCGCCCGAGCGGCACCGAGCCGAAGCTCAAGTGCTACCTGGAGGTCGTGGTGCCGGTCGGTTCGGCGGACGGGCTGCCGGCGGCCCGTGCGAAGGGTGCGGAGCTGCTCGACGGGATCAAGCGCGATCTGGCGGCCGCGGCCGGGATCTGAGCGGGGACGGCCGCGTTCCGGGCAGCCACGGCGTCAGTCGCGCACCAGGTACGTGAAGCCGGTGTCCGGGCCCACGCAGGACTGGAGCGTCGGATCGCGAGATCCAGCGGGGCGGAACCGACCGACAGCGTCCGAGCCGGTGCGGGCTTCGCTCGGGTCCGGGTCCGTCCGGTGCGGGCTCAGAGCCTGTCGGGTGACCTCCGACCGGGCGGCCACGCCCTGGCACGCACGCTTCCCGCGTTGTCGTCGGTCGCCAACGCTCCGCGTCGACTCCCTCCTCCGCCTTGGCATCGCACGCACCAGACCGCGTCCGCCATCCGATCCGGGGTCACCCGACGGGTTCTCAGCCGGTCGCGAGCAGCACCACCAGCAGCAGCGCGCCCACCACCGCCGGGGCGATCACCTCGTACGCCCAGCGCACCGACACGGACGGCTCGGTGGACGCCGAGGCGGCGCCCGCGCCCGTCTTCGCCCGCTCCACCAGCTCGCGCAGGTCCGCCATGGTCTGGTCGGCCGACGCCATCCGGGCCTTGCTGTCGCGGACATCGGCCTGCACGGACGTACGGTCGTACGGGTCGTCCAGCGACCGCCGGGACTGCTGCCGGGCCGCCTTCTTCCGCTGCCGCAGGGACACCGGGACCGCCCACAGCTGGTACTTGGCGCCGCCCTCGGTGAACAGCTCGCTCGAATATCCGGCCCGCAGATCCGCGACGGCGGTCCACGGCATGGTGATCGTCCGGAACGGGTTACGGATCCGGATGCGCCGCTCGTTGGCGAGCACGACGGGCCGCAGCGTGAACGCGACGACCAGCGGCACCGAGGTCAGCATCCCGGCGAGCGCCAGCCACGGTACCCGGCCGTCGCCCCGGAACAAGGCGTCCCCGCCGATCCAGCAGATCAGCAGAAGCAGCAGGACACCCCCGACGATCCCGGCGGGCGAGCGGAACGTCCGGTCGGTGTAGACCGGCTCGGCGGGTGGTGTGGGGCTCGTCATGGGCCCGATTCTGCCTGACGGGCGCAAGGGGCGCCGGGGCGGCCGCTCCGGTACCGCGCCGTACTCGGAGAAGCGGTCCCCCTGTACAGGTCGCTACGCGCGTAGATATGCTCCTCTGGTGACCATGCCCACCACAGCTCCTGCATTCTCCGACGCGACCGCGTCCGACAGTGCGCTGCGCCGCTTCCTGCACGGGCTGCCCGGCGTCGACGCCGTCGGCCTCGAAGCGCGCGCCGCGTCCCTCGGAACCCGTTCGATCAAGACGACGGCCAAGGCGTACGCCATCGACCTGGCCATCTCGATGATCGACCTGACGACGCTGGAAGGCGCGGACACCCCGGGCAAGGTCCGGGCCCTCGCCGCCAAGGCCGTCAATCCCGACCCGACCGACCGCACGACCCCGCGCACCGCGGCGGTCTGCGTCTACCCCGACATGGCGGCGACCGCCGTCGCGGCGCTGGCCGGTTCCGGCGTGAAGGTGGCGTCCGTGGCGACGGCCTTCCCCGCCGGCCGCGCCGCGCTCGATGTGAAGCTCGCGGATGTCCGCGACGCCGTGGCCGCCGGGGCCGACGAGATCGACATGGTGATCGACCGGGGCGCCTTCCTCTCCGGCCGCTATCTGAAGGTGTACGAGGAGATCCTCGCCGTGAAGGCGCAGTGCGCGCGGGCCGACGGCCCCGACGCACGCCTGAAGGTGATCTTCGAGACGGGCGAGCTCTCCACGTACGACAACATCCGCCGCGCCTCCTGGCTCGGCATGCTGGCGGGCGCCGACTTCATCAAGACGTCGACCGGCAAGGTCTCCACCAACGCCACGCCCGCGAACACCCTGCTGATGCTGGAGGCCGTGCGCGACTTCCGCGCACAGACCGGCGTACAGATCGGTGTGAAGCCGGCCGGCGGCATCCGCACGTCCAAGGACGCGATCAAGTTCCTGGTGCTGGTGAACGAGACCGCGGGCGAGGACTGGCTGGACAACCACTGGTTCCGCTTCGGCGCCTCCAGCCTGCTGAACGATCTGCTGATGCAGCGCCAGAAGCTCAGCACCGGCCGTTACTCCGGCCCCGATTACGTGACGGTGGACTGATCCCCATGGCATCTGCATTCGAGTACGCCCCCGCCCCCGAGTCGCGGGCGGTCGTCGACATCGCGCCCTCGTACGGGCTGTTCATCGACGGCGAGTTCGCCGAGGCGGCCGACGGCAAGGTCTTCAAGACCGTCTCGCCGAGCAGCGAAGAGGTACTCTCCGAGGTCGCGCAGGCCGGCCCGGCCGACGTCGACCGGGCCGTGAAGGCGGCCCGCAAGGCGTTCGAGAAGTGGTCGGCGCTGCCCGGCTCCGAGCGCGCCAAGTACCTCTTCCGGATCGCCCGGATCATCCAGGAGCGCAGCCGCGAGCTCGCCGTCCTGGAAACCCTCGACAACGGCAAGCCGATCAAGGAGACCCGCGACGCGGACCTCCCCCTGGTCGCTGCGCACTTCTTCTACTACGCGGGCTGGGCCGACAAGCTGGACCACGCCGGGTACGGGCCGAACCCGCGCCCGCTCGGCGTCGCGGGCCAGGTCATCCCGTGGAACTTCCCGCTGCTGATGCTGGCGTGGAAGATCGCCCCGGCGCTCGCCACCGGCAACACGGTGGTCCTCAAGCCCGCCGAGACGACCCCGCTCTCCGCGCTGTTCTTCGCGGACATCTGCCGCCGGGCGGGCCTGCCCAAGGGTGTCGTGAACATCCTCACCGGGTACGGCGACGCGGGCGCCGCCCTGGTCGAGCACGAGGACGTCGACAAGGTCGCCTTCACCGGCTCGACCGCGGTCGGCAAGGCCATCGCCCGCCAGGTCGCGGGCACGGACAAGCGGGTCACGCTCGAACTGGGCGGCAAGGGCGCCAACATCGTCTTCGACGACGCCCCCATCGACCAGGCCGTCGAGGGCATCGTCACCGGCATCTTCTTCAACCAGGGCCAGGTCTGCTGCGCGGGTTCGCGGCTGCTCGTCCAGGAATCGATCCAGGACGAGCTGCTGGACGCGCTGAAGCGCCGGCTGTCCACGCTCCGGCTCGGCGACCCGCTGGACAAGAACACCGACATCGGCGCGATCAACTCCGCGGAGCAGCTCGCCCGGATCACCGCACTCGCCGAGACGGGCGAGGCGGAGGGCGCCGAGCGCTGGTCGGCCCCCTGCGAACTCCCCTCCACCGGTTACTGGTTCGCCCCGACGCTGTTCACCAACGTCACCCAGGCGCACACCATCGCGCGCGACGAGATCTTCGGCCCGGTGCTGTCGGTGCTGTCGTTCCGCACGCCGGACGAGGCGGTCGCCAAGGCCAACAACAGCCAGTACGGCCTCTCGGCCGGCATCTGGACGGAGAAGGGCTCCCGCATCCTCGCGGTGGCGAACAAGCTCCGGGCGGGCGTCGTCTGGGCCAACACGTTCAACAAGTTCGACCCGACCTCGCCCTTCGGCGGCTACAAGGAGTCGGGCTTCGGCCGCGAAGGCGGCCGTCACGGCCTGGAGGCGTACCTCGATGTCCGATAACCGTCTGAGCGTCTTCAAGACCTACAAGCTGTACGTCGGGGGCAAGTTCCCCCGCTCCGAGAGCGGCCGGGTGTACGAGGTGACGGACTCGAAGGGCAAGTGGCTGGCGAACGCCCCCCAGTCCTCCCGCAAGGACGCGCGCGACGCGGTCGTGGCCGCCCGCAAGGCGTTCGGCGGCTGGTCGGGCGCGACGGCCTACAACCGCGGCCAGATCCTCTACCGCATCGCGGAGATGCTGGAGGGCCGCAAGGACCAGTTCGTACGGGAAGTGGCGGACGCGGAGGGCCTGTCGAAGTCCAAGGCGGCGGCCGTCGTGGACGCGGCGATCGACCGCTGGGTCTGGTACGCGGGCTGGACCGACAAGATCGGCCAGGTCGTGGGCGGGGCGAACCCGGTCGCGGGCCCGTTCTTCAATCTGTCCACCCCCGAGCCGACCGGCGTGGTCGCGGTCCTGGCGCCCCAGGAGTCGTCGTTCCTGGGCCTGGTCTCGGTCGTCGCCCCGGTGATCGCGACCGGCAACACGGCCGTCGTCATCGCTTCGGCGGACTCCCCGCTGCCCGCGCTCTCGCTGGGCGAGGTGCTGGCCACCTCCGACCTGCCGGGTGGCGTGGTGAACATCCTGTCCGGCAGGACGGCGGAGATCGCGGCACCGCTGGCGTCCCATCAGGACGTCAACGCCATCGACCTCACGGGCGCCGACGCCGCGCTCGCGAAGGAGCTGGAGATCGCGGCGGCGGACAACCTGAAGCGGGTTCTCCGCCCACCCGGCTCCCGCCACCGCCCCGAGAAGGAAGCGCAGAGCGCTGCCCCGTCCTCTGCTGTGGACGGCGGCACCGTGGACTGGACGGCCGATCCGGGCACCCACCGCCTGACGGCCTTCCTGGAGACGAAGACGGTCTGGCACCCGACGGGCGCACTGGGCGTCTCGGGCTCCTCGTACTGACCGGCCCCACGCGACAACGGCCCGTTCCCCCGGCGCTCCGGAGGAACGGGCCGTTCCGTTCCCGGCTCAGCCGCCGTGCAGCGCCTGCGCCACCGGCCCGGCCAGCGGCAGGTCCTTCAGCGCACCGCCGCTGGTCACCGGGTCGGTGACGGCGGCCGTGGAGAGCGGCTTGAAGTCGGCGACCTGTGTCCCCACCGCATTGTCCAGCGGGTCCGTGCCCGTACCGGCCAGCGGGTCGAGCCGCAGATGCGTCACCGGGGCGATGCCGTTCCCGAGCGAGTGGCCCAGCGCTCCGGTCACCGCGCCCCCGGCGGCCTCGCCGAGGCCGCTGTCGGCGCCCACGACCGGCACGTGGGGCAGCGGCGCCGCCTGGGCCGCCGCACCCCCCGCACCGAGCGCGGCACCCACCGCGGTGACGGTCAGACCTGCCCTCAGCAGGGCGCGGTGCCGGGACTTGGAAAGTGCATGACGTGCCATGGAATTCCCACCTGATCAAGACGATCGAGTAATCATCCGAGTGCGTAGAGTAGTTGAGATGTGATGCTCGATACCAACAAGGGCACCGGGGGATCCCCTGCGCGGGTCGATGCCTCACACTCGTATCCTGTGAATGCCCAACCGATCCCGACCCGTGTCGTACTGCTCGCGGGCCCTTCCGGCTCCGGCAAGTCCTCCCTCGCCGCCCGCACCGACCTGCCGGTGCTGCACCTGGACGACTTCTACAAGGAGGGCGACGACCCCACGCTGCCGCTCGTTCCCGGCAGTACGGACATCGACTGGGACTCCGCGCAGTCCTGGGACGCCGATGCCGCGGTCGCCGCGATCACGGAGCTGTGCCGTGCGGGGCGCACCCACGTCCCGGTCTACGACATCGCCACGAGCTCCCGGGTCGACCGGGAGTCCCTCCACATCGAGCGCACGCCGCTGTTCGTGGCCGAGGGGATCTTCGCGGCGGACATAGTCGAGCGGTGCCAGGAGCTGGGTGTACTGGCGGACGCGCTGTGTCTGCGCGGCCGTCCGTCGACGACGTTCCGCCGCCGGCTGCTGCGGGATCTGCGCGAGGGGCGCAAGTCGGTGCCATTCCTGCTGCGGCGCGGGTGGCGGCTGATGCGGGCGGAGCGGCGGATCGTGGCGCGGCAGACGGCGCTGGGCGCGCATCCGTGCGGCAAGAAAGAGGCCCTGGGCCGGCTGGCCGCGGCCGCGGCAGGGCGATGCCGACGGGCCCCCGCGGCACGGGGGACGGCCTAGCCGCCCCTCCCGCGACCGGGCCACTGCGCGGACATGCGAACGGGGCCGGACAGGACCCCCCGGCCCATCCGACCCCGCAGCACTTCCCCCGTACTCCGCCGCCTCCCCCGAAGCAGCGGCCCCGTTGTCCCCCGTGTCCCCCCTCGCCTCAGGCCACCAACTCGCCGAAGGACTCCTCCTCGTCACGGCCGAAGCTGAGGACCTCGTCCTCGCGCAGCCGGCGGAGCGACCGCCAGATGCTGGACTTCACCGTGCCGACACTGATGTCGAGGATGGCCGCGATCTCCGGATCGGTGCGGCCCTCGTAGTAACGCAGAACCAGCATCGTGCGCTGGAGTTCCGGCAGCCGCGCCAGCGCCTGCCAGAGCACGGCGCGCAGTTCCGTGCCGCGCATCGCGTCCGTGTCGCCCGCCGTCTCCGGCAGCTCCTCGGTCGGGTACTCGTTGAGCTTGCGCCTGCGCCAGGCGCTGATGTGCAGGTTCGTCATGGTGCGGCGCAGATAGCCGCCGACCGCCGCCTTGTCGCTGATCCGGTCCCAGGCCCGGTACGTCGAGAAGAGGGCGCTCTGCAGCAGGTCCTCGGCCTCGAACCGGTCGCCGGTCAGGTGGTAGGCGGTCGCGTACAGGGAGGCGCGGCGCTCCCGGACGTAGGCCGTGAACGCCGCTTCGGCGTCCTCGCCCTGCGCCGGGGCCTTCCGCTCCCCCGTGCCCTCCCCGTACGCGTTGCCCCCGTTGTTCCCCCCGTTGCCCCCCACAGGCGCGTCAACCACCGTCATGTACGACGTGTGCTGACGCCCGGCGCCACGAACGCACCCCCGTCCACTCCCGGCGCCGGACTTCTCGATACTCCGGCCGACGTCGTGGAGACGCGTGACAACTGCGCTTGCGGTGATGCTGTGAGTTGCGTTCATCTCGCGCCCCCCATCGGTGGAGTCCGTCCGTTCCTTGTGCCAAAGAGCTTGCCGGGGCAGTTTCATGACGCTGTCCGCCGACTGTCACAGGCCTGTCACAGGGCCTGCCGACCGTGCGCCGGAGGCCCGCCGGATGTATGAGTCGGCCCCAACTGTCGAACTGGGGCTTCACCATGGGTCAGAATGACCAGCGTGCCTTTCCTGTTGCTGATCGAGGACGACGACGCCATCCGCACGGCCCTCGAACTCTCGCTGTCACGCCAGGGCCACCGTGTGGCCACTGCGGCGACGGGAGAGGACGGCCTGAAACTGCTGCGTGAGCAGCGGCCGGATCTGATCGTGCTGGATGTGATGCTGCCCGGTATCGACGGCTTCGAGGTGTGCCGGCGCATCCGGCGCACCGACCAGCTGCCGATCATTCTGCTGACCGCGCGCAGCGACGACATCGACGTCGTGGTCGGGCTGGAGTCCGGTGCCGACGACTATGTGGTGAAACCCGTGCAGGGCCGGGTGCTCGACGCCCGTATCCGCGCGGTGCTGCGCCGCGGCGAGCGCGAGTCCACCGACTCCGCGTCCTTCGGGAACGTGGTGATCGACCGCTCCGCGATGACCGTGACGAAGAACGGGGAGGATCTGCAGCTCACGCCGACCGAGCTGCGCCTCCTGCTGGAGCTGAGCCGCCGGCCGGGCCAGGCCCTGTCGCGGCAGCAGCTGCTGCGGCTGGTCTGGGAGCACGACTACCTCGGTGACTCCCGGCTGGTCGACGCGTGTGTGCAGCGGCTGCGGGCCAAGGTGGAGGACGTACCGTCCTCGCCGACGCTGATCCGTACCGTGCGGGGTGTGGGCTACCGGCTGGACTCGCCTCAGTGAGAGATGCCGTCGGCCGGGGCCTGCTCACCGGGCTGCGCTGGACCAGTCTGCGGCTGCGGCTCGTCGTGGTGTTCGCGCTGGTGGCGCTGACCGCCGCGGTGTCCGCGTCGGGGATCGCGTACTGGCTGAACCGCGAGGCCGTGCTGACGCGCACCCAGGACTCCGCGCTCGGGGACTTCCGCCAGGAGATGCAGAGCCGGGCGGCCTCGCTGCCGCTCCATCCCACCAGGGACGATCTGCAGAACGCGGCCGTGCAGATGGCGAGCAGTTCGCCCGGCTACAGCGTGCTGCTGGTCGACGAGCGCGACACCGGCAAGCCGATCGTCGGCAACTCCGATCTGGACACCTTCACGCTCGACAACGTGCCGCCGGCGCTGCAGAAGGCGGTCAACAAGAAGCAGCCGGTGGAGGCGGGCAACAAGTACGAGTACCACCTGTTCTGGCAGCGGACCAGCATCCGCGGCACGCCGTACCTGGTGGGCGGTACGAAGATCATCGGCGGTGGCCCGACCGGCTACATGCTGAAGTCGCTCGACCAGGAACGGCAGGACCTCAACTCGCTGGCCTGGTCCCTGGGCATCGCCACCGGGCTCGCGCTGATCGGCTCCGCGCTGCTCGCGCAGGCCGCGGCGACGACCGTGCTGCGGCCCGTGCAGCGGCTCGGCGACGCCGCCCGCAAGCTCGGCGAGGGCAAGCTCGACACCCGGCTCGCGGTGTCCGGCACCGATGAACTGGCCGATCTCTCCCGTACGTTCAACCGGACCGCGAGTTCGCTGGAGAAGCGGGTCGCGGACATGAGCGCGCGGGACGAGGCGAGCCGGCGGTTCGTCGCCGACATGTCGCACGAGCTGCGTACCCCGCTCACCGCGCTGACCGCCGTCACCGAGGTGCTGGAGGACGAGGCGGACAGCCTCGACCCGATGATCGCGCCCGCGGTGCGTCTGGTGGTGAGCGAGACCCGGCGCCTCAACGACCTGGTGGAGAACCTGATGGAGGTCACCCGCTTCGACGCGGGTACGGCCCGGCTCGTCCTCGACACCGTCGACGTCGCCGACCAGGTCACCGCCTGCATCGACGTCCGGGCCTGGCTGGACGCGGTGGATCTGGACGCCGAGCGCGGCATGATGGTCCGCCTCGACCCGCGCCGGCTCGATGTGATCCTGGCGAATCTGATCGGCAACGCGCTCAAGCACGGCGGTTCGCCGGTACGGGTCGCGGTGCGGACCGAGGGCGACGAACTCGTCATCGAGGTCCGCGACCACGGCCCCGGCATCCCCGAGGACGTGCTGCCCCACGTCTTCGACCGGTTCTACAAGGCCAGTGCCTCGCGCCCGCGTTCCGAGGGCAGCGGTCTCGGTCTGTCGATCGCCATGGAGAACGCGCATATCCACGGCGGTGACATCACGGCTGCGAACTCGCCGGACGGCGACGGCGCGGTGTTCGTGCTGCGGCTGCCGCGCGATGCCGAGCGGCTCACCCGTTCCGCCGGTGGGCACGGGGCCGGGGACCAGGACGAGGAGAGCGACGCGACGTGATGAGCAGCAGCAACCGCCGGGCGCGCCGTTCGGCGCTGGCACTGGCCGGGGCCGTGGCCGGGGCCGTGCTGGCCGCGGGCTGCGGCATCAGGTCCACCGCGGTGCCGGTGGACGCCGGGGCCGCGCCGTCCCAGGTGCCGTGCACGATGTCCGCGGAGAACATCACGACGCAGGCCCTCAAGGGCATCCCCGTACAGATCTATCTGGTCTGCTCCTCGCAGCTGGTCACGGTGGACCGTACGGTGCAGGTCGACAAGGCCGGTTCGGACCGGGTCCGGGTCGCGCAGGCGCTCCTGGACGAACTTCGGCAGAAGCCGCCCGCCGCGGAACGGCAGGCCGGGTACTCCACGGCCGTCCCGAAGAGCCTGCGGGTCGACGGGGCCCGCGGCGGCGACCGGGCGGGCACGCTGCGGCTCAGCGAGCAGCCGGAGGACCTGCGGTCCGAAGCACTGGCGCAGATCGTGTGCACGTACGCGGAGAGCGACACGCTCGCCGCGGAGGGCACGGTGGTGCTGGGCGGGCCCGGTAACTACCCGCCGCGCGGGTATCTGTGCACCTCGGAGATGAAGGCGCGGCCCAAGGCGGTCCCGACGCTGGGGGCGGGTACGGGGGCTTAGGCCGTCTCTCCGGCGCCGTGCGGGCCGGATTCCGGGTCGGCGGAACCGATCCTGCCGTCCGCCGCGTCTTGGGGGGCGTGCGTCAAGGTTCGGACGGTCAAGCCGTCATCCGCTTCCGCGCGGCCGGGGTCTCTCTCCTCCTCGCGCATCTGCTGCTCGTCGGGTGGCTGACGCTGCGCCCCCTCGACGTGCCGTGGACGACCGCCTCGAATCTTCATCCGCTCGCCGGCATCAGAGCCGACCTGTCGCTCGGCCCGGTCGAGGCCGCCCGCCGGATCGGTGAGGGGCTGCTGCTGCTCGCCCCGCTGGGCGTACTGCTGCCGATGGCCGGGGGCCGGCTCACCGTCTCCCCGTGGGCCTCGCTGGCCCGCACCGTAGCGGCGGGGGCACTCATCTCCACGACCATCGAACTGGCCCAGACCGGAGTGCCCGGACAGGTCGTCGACGTCGACTCGCTGCTGCTGAACACCACCGGCGTGGCCCTCGCCCACCTGCTCGTCGTGCCCATGTGCCGGGCGCGGCTGCGCCGCAGGAAGAGGGAGCGGGTCAGGGTGGTACCCCACCCCAGGGACGAGGCGGGCCAGGGTGCGACCCCGACGATTCCCAGGGTCGGGATCGCACCGTAGAGCGACGCTTTGCCCCCCTTCGCCGGGCCACCATGGAGCCATCGGGAGCACGACGGAGCTGCTCCCTCAGCTACGGTTCGCGAAGGAGCCCACCATGGCCGCACTTGCCCGCCCCCGTGACGGACGCATGATCGGCGGAGTGTGCGCAGCGCTGGCAAGGCGCTTCGGCACCTCCGCGGGAACCATGCGCGTGATCTTCCTGGTCTCCTGCCTGCTGCCGGGGCCGCAGTTCCTGCTCTACCTGGCGCTGTGGCTGCTGTTCCCGTCCGAGAAGACGTCGTCGGCCACCGCCTGGTGACCCTCGTACACATACGCCTGTGGGGCGGACACCCGGTCCGGGTGTGGCCCGGGCGGGGGCCGGACCGGCGGGCTTCGGCTGGGCGGTGGCGCGGGGGGTGGTGGGCGGCTCCTGGTCCGGCAGGCTCG